>CADEHD010000082.1 GCA_902827055.1 uncultured Chloroflexota bacterium
GACTCCGACCTGCTGCGCTCGAAGGCGATCGGCACGGGGCCCTTCCTCCAGAAGGAATGGACCCCCAAGGAGAAGTCCGTCTTCGTCAAGAACCCGGACTACTTCGAGAAGGGTCTGCCCTTCGTCGACCAGGTGATCACGTTCGTCCAGGACGACCTGACCGTGCAGCGCGCGGGCTACATCACGGACAACTGGTTCAACTGGACGCCGCGTGACGAGCCGGACTCCCAGGACATGCTCGCCAAGGGTCCGAAGGACTCCATTTACCACAAGTCGCCCTCGGTGGTCGGCACCAACACCACCGGGATCCTGTTCCAGTACAAGAACCCCAAGTTCCAGGACGTCCGCGTTCGCCGCGCTCTCTCGATGGCGATCGACCGCGTCGAGTGGGACGCCGCTCGCTACGCCGGTGAGGGTGGCGGCTACTCGGTCCTGCCCGTGCCGTGGCCGTACGTCCACGACACTCGCCCCGACCTCGCGTCGCAGGGCCCGTGGTACCAGTACAACCCCACCGAGGCGAGCAAGCTACTGCAGGCGGCCGGCTACTCGGCCACCAACAAGCTGACGATCGACGGACCGGTCTGGTACATCCGCGCCGAGTACCAGCAGCTCTTGCAGCCCATGCTCAACAAGATCCCCGAGCTGGACTTCAAGACCCGCGTCGTCGACAACCCGACTGCGGTCCAGATGATCAACGACCGCAACTTCACGGACACGATGGCCAGCACCTACGGTCCTCCGGTGTACACCCCGGACCAGGCGCTTGTGCCGTTCTTCTACTCGAAGGCTGGCCTCAACCAGCAGAACCTCGACGACGCCGAGATGGACCGCCTGGTCCTCGCTCAGCGCCGCGAGCAGAACCCCGAGCGGAAGCGCGAGCTCTGGAAGCAGGCCGAGCAGCGCCTCCTCGACGAGGTCTTCGTGGTCTACGTCCCGATCACCGCGTACCAGCGCGCGTTCTTCCACAACTACGTGGTGAACATCCGCCCGCACGGTGTCGGTGCTGCCCTCAACTGCTACGCCGACGGCAAGGCGCGCTCGATCTGGCTCGACGCCGGTGCGCCGAACGCCATGGCGATGCCCAACGGCGACGTCAAGATCAAGACGGCCGACGGCGTGGTCCACACGGTCTAGTCCCTCCGCTTTCGGTCGGAGGGGGCGGTAACGCCTCTCACACGGCGCCCCGGGAAACCGGGGCGCCGCTGCATTTCGACCCGTCCCGCGGCCGGGTTCCGTTCGCCCTCGGACGGGCGGGAGCTGCGGCTTCCCGCCCGTCGCTTTGTGGTATACAACTGCGATTCACGTATGTTTCAGCTGCGACTCGCGACCAGATTCGCGGCCGTCGAGCCGCGATGCATCCAGAACGATCGCAGTTTACGTACGTCAATCACAAGGCGAAAGACGATGAGCCTGCTCGCCACCACAGAGCGCAGAAGTCGGAGGGCAGCCGTGGCAGAGAACAACTACTGGAGCCGTCGCCTCACGCGCCGCAGTGCGCTGCGGGGCACCGGGGTCGGCATCGCAGGGATCGCGGGCGCCGCGCTCTTCGGGTGCGGTGGGGGCGCCCAGGAAGAGGCCGTCACCGAGCTCAAGTCCACGAACTCGTTCGCCGCGGGTGACACGCTCGCCATCCCCACTCCCGCGGGCAAGGTCGGCAAGGACCAGGTCCGCGTCAAGCCAGGGGTCTACGAGGGCGCCATCCCGATGACCCCGGCCGAGACTGACCCCATCGCCAATGGTCGGTACGGCGGCACCCTGATGGTGCGCTACCTCGACCCCCCGAGCATGGACTTCAACCGGACGCTCTCGTGCACCATCAACACCACGATGGACTACACGAAGAACAAGCTCGTGCGCGGCGTCTTCGGTCCTCGCGCGAACCCCGCGCTCATCAACGTCGAGCCTGACCTTGCCGAGCGCTGGGAGGTCAGCCCGGACTCGACAGTGTTCACCTTCCACCTCCGCAAGGGCGTTAAGTTCCACAACGTCGCGCCCGTGAACGGTCGCGAGTTCACTTCCGCCGATGTACGTGCCTCGATTGAGCGCTACAAGGCCGGTGGTGTCCAGAAGGACGTGTGGGAGCCGGTCCAGAGCGTCGAGACGCCTGATGCCTACACGGTGAAGATCACGCTGAGCGAGCCACTCGCTGACTTCGCCCGCAACATCGCGGCCTGGTCGCACATGGATGCCAAGGAAGTCATCGACGCGCCGGACATCCTCCGCGAGAAGGCGATCGGCACCGGGCCCTTCATCCAGAGCGAGTGGATCCGCAAGGAGCGCTCCCTCTTCAACAAGAACCTGGAGTACTTCGAGAAGGGGTACCCCTTCGTCGACCGGATCGTCGCGAACGTCCAGGACGACGCGGCGGTGTGGCGCGCTGGCTTCCAGACCGACAACTTCACGGTCTGGACGGCTCGCGACCGTGATGACGCCACCGACATGATGAAGCGCGGCGGCGACCTGGTGCAGATGACCTACACCACGGCGCAGGGCGTGAACACGTCCGGATTCCACTTCCAGATGAAGAACCAGAAGTTCCAGGACGTCCGCGTGCGACGTGCCTTCAGCCTGGCCCTGAACCGCGTCGAGTACGACCTCGCTCGCTTCCTCGGCGAAGGCGGCGGCTACTCGAAGGGCCCGATCCCGTGGCAGGTGCTCTACGACAGGCTGCCCACGCTCGAGTCGCAGGGCCAGTGGCTCGCGTTCAACCCCGCCGAGTCGAGCAAGCTCCTGCAGGCCGCCGGCTACAGCGCCAGTAACAAGATCGTCGTCGACGCTCCCGTCTGGTACATGCGCAACGAGTACCAGCAGATCATGAAGCCCATGTACGACAAGATCCCCGAGATCGACTGGCGTCCCCGCATCGTCGACAACCCGACGGCTGTGCAGATGCTCAACGACCGGGCCTACGACGACACTATGAACGTCACATGGGGCCCGCCGTCGTACTCGGTGGACCAGGTCACGTACCCCTGGTACCACTCGAAGGGTGGCGTGAACCACGCGAACGTGAACGACAAGGAGATGGACGACCTCCTGGTGGCGCAGCGGCGGGAGAAGAACGCCGAGGCGCAGAAGGAGATCTGGAAGAAGATCGAGAAGCGCTACTTCGATGAGGTCTGGCAGGTCTGGTACCCCATCAACGTGCTGACCCGCTCCTTCTTCCACAACTACATGATCAACTACCGCCCGCACGGCATCGGCTCCTACACCTGCTACGCGAACGCGCAGGCACGCGCCGTGTGGCTGGACGAGGGCGCTCCGAACGTCCTCGCGATGCCCGAGAACCGAGACCTCGCTCGTGAGCTCGGGATGGCCTAGCCTCCCGTCCCTGCCGGGTATTTGAAGGAAGGCCCCTGTACCCCAGGGGCCTTCTTCGTGTACGCCTCGAGCATGCATGTGTGATTCACAGTTGTGCATGTGCGCTCAAGCACATTGACATGTAGTACTCCCCTTGTTTTCATTGCACCCGGCCGTTGGCCCGGGAAGCGATCACACCTGTGCGCGCAGTGCGCCGGCGGACCGAGGGAGCTGGACGAGTGACGACAAGTGAGTACTGGTCCCGTCGACTGACACGACGCTCCGCCCTGCGCGGGGCCGGAATCGGGGTCGCGGGAATCACGGGAGCAGCCCTCTTCGGCTGCGGCCCAGCCGCCGAGGAGCAGGTCACGGCGCCGATCACGGCCGTGAACTCGCTCGGATCGGGCGACACGCTGCAGGTCCCCACCCCGGCCGGGAAGGTCGGCAAGGACCAGGTTCGTATCAAGCCCGGCGCGTACGACAATCGCATTGCGATGACGCCCGCGGAGACCGACCCGCTCAACAACGGTCGGTACGGCGGCACGATCCTCACGCGCTACCTCGACCCGCCGCACATGGACTTCAACCGCACCCTCTCGTGCACCATCAACACCACGATGGACTACACGAAGAACAAGCTCATCCGCGGCGTGTTCGGTGCCAAGGCCAACCCGGCACTGATCAACGTTGAGCCTGACCTCGCCGAGAAGTGGGAAGTCAGCCCGGACGCCACACAGTTCACGTTCCACCTCCGCCAGGGCGTGAAGTTCCACAACGTGGCTCCCGTCAACGGGCGCGAACTCACCTCGGCCGACGTGAAGGCCTCCATCGAGCGCTACAAGGCCGGTGGCGTGCAGAAGGACGTCTGGGACCCGGTCACTAGCATCGAGACGCCGGACAACTACACGGTCAAGGTGACCCTCAGCGAGCCCATCGCCGACTTCTTCCGCAACATCGCGGCGTGGTCGCACATCGATGCGAAGGAAGTGCTCGATTCGCCCGACACCCTCCGCGCGAAGTCGATCGGCACCGGGCCGTTCGTCCAGCAGGAGTGGGTCACCAAGGAGCGGTCGATCTTCGCGAAGAACCCCGACTACTTCGAGAAGGGGTACCCGTTCGTCGACCGCCTGATCGCGGTCGTCCAGGAAGACACCGCCGTCTGGCGTGCCGGCTTCACCACCAACAACTTCTTCAACTGGGACGCTCGCGACCGCGATGACGCTGAGGACATGCTGCGCCGCGGCGGCAGCGACCTGGTCATGCAGAAGTACACGACCGCACAGGGTGTCAACACGTCTGGCTTCCACTTCCAGATGAAGAACCAGAAGTTCCAGGACGTCCGCGTCCGCCGTGCGGTCTCCATCGCGATGGACCGCAGGGAGTTCGACCTCGCGCGCTACCTCGGCGAGGGCGGCGGCTACTCGAAGGGCCCGATCCCCTGGCAGGTCCTCTACAACGAGCTGCCTACGCTCGAGTCGCAGGGCCAGTGGCTCGCCTACAACCCGGCCGAGTCGAGCAAGATGCTTCAGGCCGCGGGCTACAGCGCGGCGAACAAGCTCACCATCGACGCGCCGGTCTGGTACGGCCGCAACGAGTACCAGCAGATCATCAAGCCGCAGTTCGACAAGATCCCTGAGCTCGAGTTCAAGCCGCGCGTCGTCGACAACCCGACGGCCGTGCAGATGCTCAACGACCGCAACTACGAAGAGACCATGAACGTCACGTGGGGTCCGCCGTCGTACTCGGTGGACCAGGTCACCTACCCCTGGTACCACTCGAAGGGTGGCGTGAACCACGCGAACGTGAACGACAAGGAGATGGACGACCTCCTGGTGGCGCAGCGGCGGGAGAAGAACGCCGAGGCGCAGAAGGAGATCTGGAAGAAGATCGAGAAGCGCTACTTCGATGAGGTCTGGCAGGTCTGGTACCCCATCAACGTGCTGACCCGCTCCTTCTTCCACAACTACATGATCAACTACCGCCCGCACGGCATCGGCTCCTACACCTGCTACGCGAACGCGCAGGCACGCGCCGTGTGGCTGGACGAGGGCGCTCCGAACGTCCTCGCGATGCCCGAGAACCGAGACCTCGCCCGCGAGCTCGGTCTGGCCTAGCCCGCGACTCGTCGCAGCCTCGGGCTGCGTTGCCGCGTCGATGCTCAGGAGCCCCGCCGCCAGGCGGGGCTCCGTCGTTCCACCAAGGTCTCCCCCCTTCAGACGGCGGCAGTTGGTGCGTGTTATCGCGCTTGCGATGGCCGGCGCTCCGCGTCGCGCGTGGCGATCCGCGCGCCGTGCCGGCATTCGTGCCCGCGCTTACAATGGCCACGCGGCCACGGTGCAACGCATCGAGTCCGGACACCTTCGACAGGCCACGCGGCGAGGGACCGGCGCGAGGGCGAATCACCCACGCAGGGGGGCAGCGTGAGCAAGGCCAGCACGGGCAACTACTTCGAGGACCTGGTCACGGGCCTGGAGCTGGCGCACCCGACGCCACGCACGATCACCGAGGGCGATGCCTCGATGTACGTGGCGCTGACGGCGGATCGGTATCCGATCCACTGCGATGCCGAGTTCGCGCGCGCCCTCGGATTCCGGCGCGAGACCGTGAACGACCTGCTGCTGTTCCACATGGTCTTCGGCAAGTCCGTGCCCGACATCTCGCTGAACGCGGTGGCGAACCTCGGGTACGCCGACCTCCGCTTCGGAGCCACCGTGTACCCGGGTGACACCGTCCGCGCGCACACCACCGTGCTCGGTCGCCGCGAGTCTGCCCGAGGCGACACGGGCGTCGTCTGGGTGCGCACCACCGGCTACAACCAGCGCGACGAGGAAGTCCTGACGTTCATCCGCTGGGTGCTGATGAACAAGCGCGACACCTCGAGTGCGACGGGCATCGACGACGCCCCGCAGACGCCGCCGCGCGTCGAGGCCAGCGCGCTGCACGTGCCCACCGAACTGCAGCTCGACGGGTTCAGCTCGACGGTCACCGGCGGCCGGGCGTGGTGGGACGACTACGAGGTTGGCGAGCAGATCCACCACATCGAAGGTGTCGCCATCGAGGAGGCGGAACACCAGATGGCGGCGCGGCTCTACCAGAACACCGCCCGCGCCCACTTCAACGCCCATGCCCTCCAGGGGTCCCGCTTTGGGAAGCGCGTGATCTACGGCGGACACGTGATCTCGATCGCGCGCGCTCTCTCCTACAACGGCCTCGAGAATGCCGTGCGTGTCCTGGCGTTCAACGGCGGCACCCACAGCAACCCGACCTTCGCCGGGGACACCGTGTTCGCGTGGACCGAGGTCCTCGAGAAGATCGACCTCGGGCGTCCCGATGCCGGAGCGCTGCGGCTGCGCCTGGTCGGCGTGAAGAACCGTGACCCGAATACCGAGGAGACACCGCTCAGGGTGGCCGACGACCAGGGCCGCGAGCGCTACCACGAGCAGGTGGTGCTGGACCTCGACTACACGGTGCTGATGCCGCGGGCACGCTAGCGCGCCTCACCCATCGCCAGACCGCGCCGGCCCACCGGCGCTGAACAGTCCGACGCTGATTCGCGACGCCACCGGGCGTCAGGCGAGACGTACACAGAGGGGATACCGATGGCCACCGCGCGCATGCTCGTGGATGCTGCCCAGGGAGTCGTGGACGCCGCGATGCGCGCGCACGCCGCGATCAGCGGGGGCGGGAACGACGTCGACGGGCACCAGGTCCACACCGAGCGCCTCGCCTACCTCGCCACGCAGGTCCGAGCCGCGCACGAGCTGGTGGCGTACACCGAGCGCCTCGCGGCTGCCGGTACGCCCGATCCCGTCATCGAGGAGTGCGCGCTCGTCTACGCCGCCGATGCAACGCAGGCGGTGCGCTCGGCCGTCGAGGTGGCGTGGGCCGACTTTGGGATCGAGCAGGCCATCGCAGACACGCTGCACACGCCCGCCGTGCGCGATGGCGTGCGCGAAGGCCACGACCACGCTCGTATCGAGGCGCTGGGGCGGATGGTCCTGACGAACCTGGGGCAGAATCACATCGAGCTCGAAGACGAGGTGGCACGGCTGACTCGAGACGCCGCCCGCGACTTCGCTCGGAACGAGGTGGTGCCGCGCGCCCAGCAGATCCACCGCGAAGACCTGATGATCCCGGACGACCTCATCCAGAAGTTCGCCGCCCAGGGCTTCTTCGGCTCCTCGATCCCCGAGGAATACGGCGGTACCGGCATGGGCGACCTGCCGATGATCATCATCACCGAGGAGCTGTCGGCGGCGTCACTCGGCGCGGCGGGTTCGCTCGCGACGCGGCCGGAGATCCTCTCGAAGGCGCTCCTCGCTGGCGGCACGGACGAGCAGAAGCAGGCCTGGCTGCCGCGAATCGCCTCGGGTGAGACGCTCGTCGCCATCGCGGTCACTGAGCCCGATGTCGGGTCCGATGTCGCCTCGCTGCAGACCCGTGCGGAGCCCGCCGAGCATGACGGGCGCCGCGGCTGGCGGCTCAACGGCAACAAGGCCTGGAGCACATTCTCCGGCCGCGCGAACGTGCTCGCGCTGCTCGCGCGCACGGATCCCGACACCAGCAAGGGCAACCGGGGCCTCTCGCTCTTCATCGTGCCGAAGGACCCCTTCACCGGGCACCAGTGGCGCTACGAGCAGCCCGAGGGCGGGGTGATCTCCGGGACCGCGAACCCCACGCCGGGGTACCGCGGCATGCACTCCTTCACGCTCGCCATCGAGGACTTCTTCGTCCCGGCCGCCAACCTGGTCGGCGAGGAGAGCGGCCTCAACAAGGGCTTCTACCTGCAGATGAACGGCTTCGCCGCCGGCCGCCTGCAGACCGGCGGCCGCGCCACCGGCCTGTCGCAGGCGGCGCTCGAGCGCACCGCCGAGTACGCCAACGACCGCAAGCAGTTCGGCCAGCCGATCGGCGAGTTCCAGCTGATCCAATACAAACTCGGCCGCATGGCCACCCACATCATGGCCGGCCGCCAGCTGACCTATTCGGCGGCGCTGGCCTCGGACAAGGACGAGTCGGTCTCGCTCGAGGGATCGATGGCCAAGCTCTTCACCTCCGACGTCGCCGTCTG
>CADEHD010000083.1 GCA_902827055.1 uncultured Chloroflexota bacterium
GATGACGGTGTGACCCGGACGGAACACGCCCACCTCGACGGGGTCGAAGCGCGTGCGCTCCTGCAGCAGGCGCAGCGGCTCGCGCCCATCGATGTGACCGTCGACGACGCGGACGTAGACGAGGACGCCCTTGTAGGCGTCGTACTTCGCATCAAAGACCAGCGCGCGCAGCGGCGCGCTCGCGTCGCCACGCGGGGCCGGGACGCGCTGCACGATCGCCTCGAGGATCTCGTCGATGCCGAGACCGCTCTTCGCGGAGGCGAACACGATCTCGTTGGGGTCGAAGCCGATGACGTCGACCAGCTCCTGCGCCACTCGCTCGGGTTCCGCCGAGGGGAGATCGACCTTGTTCACGACGGGGATCAGCGTGAGGTCGAGCTCCATCGCCATGTACACGTTGGCGAGCGTCTGCGCCTGGATCCCCTGCGTCGCGTCGACCACCAGGATGGCGCCCTCGCAGGCCGCGAGGGCGCGCGAGACCTCGTACGAGAAGTCGACGTGGCCAGGTGTGTCGATGAGGTTCAGCTGGTACTCGAGGCCGTCGCTGGCGGTGTAGAGCATGCGCACCGCCTGCGCCTTGATCGTGATCCCCTTCTCGCGCTCCAGGTCCATCGAGTCGAGCACCTGTTCCTGGCGCTGGCGCGCCTGGATCGTGCCGGTCACATCGAGCATGCGGTCGGCGAGCGTCGACTTGCCGTGATCGATGTGCGCGATGATGGAGAAGTTGCGAATCCGGGCAGGGTCCATCACCCCATCGTACGTGCTCATCAGGTG
This sequence comes from uncultured Chloroflexota bacterium, assembly GCA_902827055.1. Lineage (GTDB taxonomy): Bacteria > Chloroflexota > Dehalococcoidia > UBA2979 > UBA2979 > RBC038. Next base: position 775 of record CADEHD010000083.1, read on the forward strand.
CGGCGCGATGCAGCCCCCAGACGGCAACGGGGACCTGCGACACGCCACCCCGGGACTTCGAGGCACGTCACTCCTCGCCCGAGCGCGCGAGAATGGCGAGTGTGATGGAGGGGCACCGCGATGACTGTCCTCGTCGCCTTCGCGAGCGCCCACGGTTCAACCCTCGGCATCGCCGCACGGATCGCCGACCGGCTGTCGCATCTTGGCGTACCCGCCGAGGCGCACGGGGTACGTGAACCCCTCGACGTGTCGCGCTTCGAGGCGGTCGTGCTCGGTAGTGCCGTGCACACGCGGGAGTGGCTCCCCGAGGCGGCGGCGTTCGTGCGCGCGCATCGGGCCGAGCTCGCCTCGCGACCGCTGTGGCTGTTCAGCGTCAGCTCGATCGGCGACCAGGAGAGCTTCTTCGAGAACCGCATCGGGCGGTGGATGTCACGCCATCACCCCGAGTCTGCAGAGGTCCAGCGCTACCGCACGGCGCTTCGGGCGCGCGGGCATCGGAACTTCGCCGGCGCTGTGGAGCCCGGTCACTGGGGGATCCTCGGCGCGGCGTTCCTGCTCGGGCTAGGTGGTCACCACGGCGACCATCGGAACTGGCCGGCCATTGAAGCGTGGGCAGGCGAGATCGCACGCGAGGTGCGTCGGGCCTGACCGCGGCGTCGGAGCGCCAAAACGAAACGGGCCCCCTCGCGGGGGCCCGTAGCACTCGAGATCGGTGCGCCGGAGGGCGACCTACACGCGGTGGCAGGCCACCCAGTGCAGCGTCGACACCTCGCGCCACTCCGGGACGCGCTCGCGGCACTCGTCGATCACGATCGGGCAGCGCGTGTTGAACACGCAGCCCGGGGGCGGCCGCAGCGGCGAGGGCACGTCGCCCGTGAGGATGATGCGCTCGCGCTGGCGCTCCAGCTCCGGGTCCGTAATCGGCACTGCGGAGAGCAGGGCCTTCGTGTACGGGTGGAGCGGGTTCTGATACAGCTCGTTCGACTCCGCCAGCTCCATGATCTTGCCGAGGTACATGACCGCGACACGATCGGAGATGTGGCGGACGACCGCGAGGTCGTGCGCGATGAACAGATAGGTGAGGTTGAACTCCTTCTGGAGGTCCTCCAGCAGGTTGATGATCTGCGCCTGGATCGACACGTCGAGCGCCGATACCGGCTCGTCGCAGACGATGAAGTCCGGCTCGACCGCCAGCGCGCGCGCGATGCCGATGCGCTGACGCTGACCGCCCGAGAACTCGTGCGGGAAGCGCTTCGCGAAGTAGGGGTTCAGACCCACCGCGTTCATCAGGTACTTGACGCGCTCCTCGCGCTCCTTGCCCTGGTAGAGGCCGTGGATCTGCATCGGCTCCGCGACGATCTGCTGGACGTTCATGCGCGGGTTCAGCGAGGAGTACGGGTCCTGGAAGATCATCTGCATACGGCGTCGGAATCGACGCAACTCGGCGCCCTGGAGCGTCGTCAACTCCGTGCCATCGAAGCGCACCGAGCCGTCCGTCGGCTTGTAGAGCTGCAGCACCGCGCGGCCAGTCGTGGACTTGCCGCAGCCGGACTCACCGACGAGTCCGAGCGTCTCACCATGCTGCACGAAGAAGCTCAGGCCATCGACGGCCTTCACGTTCGCGACGGTTCGCTGCACGAAGAGCCCGGCCGTGACCGGGAAGTACATCTTCAGCCCCTCGACGTCGATGAGGTTCCCCGTCGCGGGTCGCGTGCCAGTGGAAGCAAACTGCGTCTCGGTGGTCATCGGGGTTAGGCCTTCGCTGCTTCAGCGGTCTTGGCACCATCGCGGACAACCGTGGGCGCGTCGCGTCCCGGATCGCGCCAGCAGGCCGCGTAGTGGCCCTCTTCCTTGAGCTCGAGCAGTGGCGACTCGGTGTGGCACTTGTCGATGCGCCAATCGCAGCGAGCCTCGAATGAGCAGCCGGGAATCGGGTCGATGAGCAGCGGGGGCTGGCCCTCGATGGTGGCGAGCCGCACCTTCTCCGTCGCGTCGAGACGCGGCACCGAGGCCATCAGGCCGACGGTGTAGGGGTGCTTCGGCCGCTTGAAGATGTCGGCGGCCGTCCCCATCTCGACGATCTTGCCGGCGTACATCACGTTCACGCGGTCGGCGTAGCGGGCGACCACACCGAGGTTGTGCGTGATGACGATGACCGCGGTCCCGAAGTCGCGCGAGAGCCGCGCCATGATGTCCAGGATCTGGGCCTGGATGGTCACGTCCAACGCCGTCGTCGGCTCGTCAGCGATGAGGAGCTTGGGGTTGCAGGAGAGCGCCATGGCGATCATCACGCGCTGGCGCATGCCGCCCGAGAACTGGTGTGGGTAGTCCTTGAGGCGCGCTTCCGCCTCCGGGATACCGACCAGCTCCAGCAGCTCGGCGCCGCGCTGGTTCGCGGCCTGCTCGTCAAGGCCCATGTGGAGGCGAATCGCCTCGGTGAGCTGGTAGCCGATGGTGAGCACGGGGTTCAGGGAGGTCATCGGCTCCTGGAAGATCATGCCGATGCGGTTACCGCGGATCTGTCGAAGCTCGGCGGTGCTGAGCTTGAGGAGGTCCTTCCCCTCGAACAGGATCTCGCCCTCGACGATGCGACCCGGGGGGTTGGGAATGAGTCGCAAGATGGACATCGCGGTCACCGACTTGCCACACCCGGACTCGCCCACGAGTCCGAGCGTTTCGCCCTCGTTGAGGTCCCAGGTGACCCCATCGACGGCCCGCACTACTCCTTCCTGCGTGTAGAAGTAGGTGCGGAGGTTATTCACCTCAAGCAGCTTCGCCATGAACCCCCCTCGGCCCGCCGGGCCTGTTCCCTGTGCTCCCCGTGAGCACTTGTCCTGCTGGTGGGGAAGAGGAGACTCGAACTCCCACGCCTTGCGGCACGTGATCCTAAATCACGCTCGTCTGCCAGTTCCGACACTTCCCCAAACCCAGTCGTGCACCTTTTCCGTCGCCGCGCAGTCGAGCTTCCGTGCACTCTCCTGCGCTGCAATGCGGCCACTGTGCCGTCCCGGTGTGGGTCCTTGCCCGGGACCACAGGTACGGTGTGGTGAGCCCCCAGGGACTCGAACCCTGAACCGGCTGATTAAGAGTCAGCTGCTCTGCCAGTTGAGCTAGAGGCCCTCGATTACCGTGAGTCCCGGTACGTCCGAGCCCGGCGGTCTCGGCGGATGCGGAAACTTAGCAGGTGCCTGATCGGGGTGTCAACGAAATCCCAACAACTGAGATAGCGTGTCTCCAACCGCGGAACGCGGAGTCGAGGACAGGGCGAGAGCCATAGCCGGCGCCCGATTTGACGGTCTTCGAGGGCCGCGAGTAGGCTCGGTTTCGCGCCCCGGGCGGTTAGCTCAGTTGGTTAGAGCGCTGCGTTGACATCGCAGAGGTCACTGGTTCGAATCCAGTATCGCCCACCAGCCGCACTCCCGCGCGGCGCCCAGCCCATCCTCACCGCCCCCACGACACCCCTGGCCGCACATCCACTCGATAGCGGATGCGCCCGAGGCTGTGCTCGCGATATGCTGCACCCGCCTGCCGCACGCCGGCAGCCAGACGAGCGCTGACGGGGACGCGCCGCGAGGAACCTCGGCCCCCAGAGAGCGAGGCCCCACCACCGAGGACACTCGGGGCGGGCGCTGGAAGCCTCGCGACCGATCCGCCGCGGACACCACCCCCGAGCCCGCACGCGACTCCCCTCCTCCGGGCGGGGCATCAGCCTGCGGCGGCCGCCACCGTTACCGGCACTTGAGCCTCGCGCGGCCCGTCAGGTCGTCGTGCGCGGGAATCAGGGTGGAACCACGTGAGCGCGCCTCTCGTCCCTGCGGACGGAGGCGCGCTGTTTGTTGTCAGCACGGCCGCGATGGCGGCCCATGAGGAGCACGTATATGGTGACCACCGGCCACGACATCCCCTTCGCGGCGCTGCCCGCAGACGAGCGGCTCTTCCGCCAGCGCCATTCCGCCGCGCACGTCCTCGCCGAGGCCGTCCTCGAGATGTTCCCGGAGGCCAAGTACGCCATCGGCCCCCCGATCGAGCACGGCTTCTACTACGACTTCGATCTGCCCCGCTCGCTCACCCCGGATGACCTAGGCGTCCTCGAAGCGCGGATGCGCGAGAGCGTCACGCGCGACCTCGAGATCCGCGGCGAGCAGATCCCGAAGGACGAGGCACGCCGCCTCTTCGCGAACCAGCCGTACAAGCTCGAGTTGATCGACGACATCGAGGACGCAACGGTCGGGCACTTCACCCACGGCAACTACCAGGACCTCTGCCGTGGCGGCCACACCGAGACCACGGGCCAGATCGGCGCCTTCAAGCTCACGCACGTCGCCGGCGCGTACTGGCGAGGCGATGAGAAGCGGCCGATGCTGCAGCGCATCTACGGGGCCCTGTACCCCACCCAGGAGGAACTCGACGCGTACCTCCTCAGCGTGGAGGAGGCCGAGAAGCGCGACCACCGCCGCCTGGGTCGCGAGCTGGACCTCTTCCACATCGATCCGCTCGCGCCGGGTGCGCCCTTCTACCACCCGAACGGCGCCCAGCTCTACAACGGGCTCCTCGACTACATGCGGGGCCTGTACGTGGAGTATGGCTACACCGAGGTGATCACGCCCCAGATCTTCAACGTCGACATCTTCAAGACCTCAGGGCACTACGACCACTTCGGCGACGACATGTTCATGTTCCAGGCCGACGAGGTGGAAATGGGCGTGAAGCCCATGAACTGCCCGGGGCACTGCCAGCTTTTCCGGCAGGGCCTGCACTCCTACCGCGACCTGCCGCTCCGCCTCGCTGAGTTCACGCGACTCCACCGCAACGAACGCTCGGGCACGCTGCATGGGCTGACGCGAGTCAGGTCGTTCTCTCAGGACGACTCGCACATCTACTGCACTCCGGAACAGACGAACTCCGAGATCCAGCGCGGCTTCCTCATGACACGCCGCATCTACGACGACTTCGGCCTCGGCACGCCGATCATCCGCCTCGCCACGCGCCCAGAGCAGTTCGTCGGGAGCATCGAGGACTGGACCAACGCCGAACGCATGCTCGGCGACGCGATTCACCACGCCGGCTACGAGTACACGCTCGCGCCGGGCGAGGGCGCGTTCTACGCCCCGAAGGTCGAGTTCCACTTCCGCGACGCCATCGGCCGGTCGTGGCAGCTCGGGACTGTGCAGGTGGACATGGCGATGGCACACCGCTTCGAGCTGCGCTACATCGGCGAGGATGGCGGCGAGCACGTGCCCACCATGCTGCACCGCGCGATCCTCGGGAGCCTGGAGCGCTTCCTCGGCGTGTACATCGAGCACACGGGCGGTCGATTCCCGCTCTGGCTCGCGCCCGTGCAGGCGACCGTGATCCCGATTGCCGACCGCCACAACGCCTACGCGCAGAAGGTGCAGGCGCGCCTCCAGAAACGAGGGCTGCGTGTCCGCGTCGACACGAGCAACGAGCGCATGAACGCGAAGATCCGCAGCGCTCAGCTCCAGCGCGTGCCGTACATGCTCGTCGTCGGAGACCGCGAGGCGGAGGCGGGGGCCGCGGCCGTGCGCACGCGCAACGGTGAGGACCTCGGGGCCCTCTCCCTGGCGGACATCGCGAAGCGCCTGGTCACGGAGCGCGACAAGCGCGTGCTCACGCCCTGAGCGCTCACGACGGCGGCAAGCGAAACGCCGGGGGCGGCTGAAACCAGCCGCCCTCGGCGATCACCAGCCACTGGATCGGAAATCCCCGCCGAGCGTAGACGAGCGCCCGCGGAACCTCCTCCGAAGGGAGCACGAAGCGACGCGTGGTCTCGATCGCCTGTCCGGGCTGGAGGACCGCACTGAACGGTGCCTCGCCGTCCTCGGGACGCGGTTCATAGCGGGCGCCTCGCGCACCCTCCAGGTAGACGTAGGTGCCGCGCTCGCCCATGGGCTGGCGGCGGGCCCGGCTCGACAGCCGCAGCACCACCTCGTAGTCGCCGCCCTCCACCGGCCGACCGGCCGTGACCACGTCGACACACCAATCGTCGAAGCACAGCGGCGAGCCGGGATCGTGGATCTCCGGCGTGACCAGCAGCGAGGCCCCCACGAGCGTGAGCAAGTAGAGCGCCATCCCGACACCCAGTCGGATTGCGAGCTGCGCGGCCCGGCGCGTCCGGCCGCGGATGGCCGCCACGGCGATCGCGCCGGTCACGATCGCGGCAGCGAGGACCACGAGGAGTAGGACGGGCTCGAAGATAGTCATTGCCGCGAACTCCCTCCGACCTCCGGACACCGCCGCGGCAGCAGGGCGCTGAGGCTGGCGTCGGGCGGCGGGCCGCAGAGCGGCAACACCGAGTCCGTTGCGCGTTGCCCACCCCTCGAGGGCCGCCTCGCGACCTGCGCTCGAATCGTAGGGGGATTCCCCCGGTGTCCCCATGCGTCGGCGCCGCCCTCGGCGCGACGCCCGGGGCCCTCGGCTACTCCCGACCCGACGCGATGTCGACGATCCAACCGTACCCCTGGGTGGCGGAGGTATGGCTGTGGCCGCGAGTCCCGGATTCCGAGCACTGCTGGCAGGCGCGATCAGCGCGGCGGGCGTCGTCGTGCTCGGCATCACGGTCCTTGGCGCGCTCCAGCTCAGCGGGCTGACCGCGACGTCAACCACCTATCCGAGCGAAGTAGCCGCAGAGTCATCCGCGATCTGCCGCAGCCTCCTCAGCCAGCGCGAACGGCCGAGCCCGCTCTCCCATGACGCCCCCTACGAGGAACGCGCGATCCGTGTCTCCGAGTCGGCGAAACTCCTGGAGATCGTGGCGCGCCAGCTGCGGCACCAGATCGAGGACGGGGAAATCGACACGTCGCCGGCCGCGGAGCGACGGCTCGTCGCCTACCACGGGGTATCAGCGTTCGGCACTGCGTACGCCGAGATCGTCCGGACGGGCACCCCTGAGCGCTACCTGCCGGAGTCGTTCGGCGGAGATCGCCCCGAGCTGGGGCGCGCCATCAACGCACGCGGCAATCAGCTGCTCGGCTGCGACTTGCTGTAGGGTCACGCTCCGGCCAACTCAGACCTCGCAATCACGGCCTCACCTCGGGCGACCCCGGTACCGAGGCCCCTCGGGTTGCCGACTCGAGTCCCTCGCCCGGGCTCGAGCTGCGTGCGTACTGTGCGTCGGACGTCTGGAGGCACGATGCCCCTGTCGACGATCGACATCCAGGAGCTCACCGAGCAGCACACCGCCGTGGTTCGCGCTCGAATCGCCATGTCCGAGACCGGGCGCATCCCCGGCTGGATCGGTGAGACCTACGAGGCACTCCAGGCCGCAGGCATCGAACCTGCCGGCATGCCGTTCACGCGCACGATCTCGATGGACGCGAACGGCATGGAGGTCGAGGTCGGATGGCCCGTCGCCAGCCCCTTCTCGGGGTCGGGCGCTGCCGAAGCCGTGCGCGGATCGGCGCTGCCCGCAGGCCCCGCGGCGGTCGCGTCGTACTTCGGACCCTACGAGGGCATCGGGCCCGCGTACCAGGCCATCGAGGCCTGGTGCGCCGAACACCGGCGCACGCTCGCGGGCGCACCCTGGGAGTCGTATTACACCGACCCCACCGAGGAGCCCGACCCGG
>CADEHD010000084.1 GCA_902827055.1 uncultured Chloroflexota bacterium
ATCGAGCAGGTAGCTGATACGAACGTTTTCGACGATGTAGCGAGCGGAGGTCAACGCCAGCCGAAGCTCGTTCGAGACGGCATCGAGGTTCGTGCCCGTTGCGCCAATGAGCGCGAATACAAGCTCCGGCCCGACGTCGGATAAAGCAGGTGGCGACGAACGAGTGGTGGATGTCACTGGTAACCAGAACAATAGTTCGCGCAGCGACGCTGTGTACAGTGGTTACTGTCGCGGGATGGGGCGCTAATGTCTAGCGGTTCTCGAGGATTTGCTCCATTCGCTGTCGCACGGATCTCACTGCTTCGCACAACATTCATTACGTCGGTTCACGCGCGTAGCCGCGTCTATACGCGAGACCTCAGGATGTAAACACCAGTCGCCCCGGTCCGGACTCCCGGATCAAGCGAGGACCTGCCGAGCGCTCGGCCGTGAACCTCCTGAAATCCTGGGGAGCGGTGCCCGGCGTCGCGCGCGAGGCGACGAAAGGCCCGGCGCGCCCAGACCGACGAAACGACCGTATGCTCGCCGGCGGCACTCGTGGCCGGTGGGGAGGTCGAGTTGTTCGAGCCCGGAGAGATCATCTCGTACCTCGAGATGTGCGCCGAGGAACAGGCGTCGCTCCAGCGAGGCATGAACTTCCGTCTGCCGTCCGGACGCACGGTCATCCTCATGAGTCGCCGGCCGAACGCCCCCTACGCCGACCGGATCGAGGACGAGGGCCGCACGATCATCTACGAGGGACACGACGTTCCTCGCACTCCCGGCATCCGCGATCCCAAGCTCCTCGATCAGGAGGCGACGACCCCGACGCGGACGCTCACGCAGAACGGCCTCTTCGAACGAGCCGCGCGCTTCCACCGCGAGGGAGGCGCGTGGGGCCCGCGGTCGGTTGGCACCCGATGACCCATCGGCGCAGACAGGTCGTCATGCCCAAGTCACAAACATCGGCATGACGCTGCGCTCGTGCGAAATCGGATGCACTCCTTTTCGGCTCGAACTCGCGCTGTGAGGACAGCAGGAACGTCGGCCTGCCAGATCCGCACGAGGCCAAGAACGTCGGAACTTCTCATCCACCCACCAGAGCGGGGCGGTTTCGAACGTATGACGACCCTGCCGAGGACGGCGGATCGGCTGACCACCGCGGGCGTCCGCGGCAGACGCCGGCCACTGGGTGTAGGCGCAGTGCCTTGAATCTCAAGAATGCCCCCCAGTGTCCAGCCCGACCTAGATCGCATCCACGTGAGCCTGGGCGAATGTGAATCGCCCGGGTTAACCTCCCCTGGGCGGCCGGGGTAGCCAGAACGGCAGCCGAATCGGCGAGCGAACCGAGGCTCGTCCAAGCCGACGCTTGACGCCAGCAGATTCACCAGCCTCCGGGTACACACCACGGCGGGGATCTTGGTAATGGCGCCGACGCGCCCTGGACACCGAAAGCCGCCGCCGGGTTGACTGCGCATGATGGCACTTGCATACTTGTCTGACTATGCAAGTTATTGATGTCTTCGACCAGTTCTCCCGCGTCGCCTCCGCGCTGTCCGCATCGAGCCGCCTTCGGCTGATCGATCGCCTCTGCCAGGGGGAGCAGACCGTGGAGGAACTCGCCCGCGCCGCAGAGCTTGCCGTGCCGAACGCGTCGCGCCAGCTCCGTCTGCTCGGAGAGGCGCGGCTCGTGGTCTCGCGGCGTGACCCACCCCGTGTCTACTACCGGCTGGCGGACGAGTCGGTGCTGCGTTTCTGGTTCGCGCTCCGCGAACTGACGCGCGAGCGGTTCGTCGAGGTCGACCGCGCGGTCGAGGCCATGCTGGCGGGCGCCGACCCGCTCGAACCCGTCGGCCAGGAGGAGCTGCTGCGCCGGCTGGATGCGGGTGACGTCCTGCTCATCGACGTGCGGCCTGAGCCGGAGTACCGAGCTGGACACCTGCCGGGCGCGATCTCGGTACCACTTCCGCAACTTCGCGAGCGGCTCCCGCAGCTGCCACGGGACCGCGAGATCGTGGCGTACTGCCGCGGCCCCTACTGCTTCCTGTCAGCCGAGGCTGTCCGCGACCTGCGCGCGCACGGCCTGCGCGCGTCTCGGCTGGAGGACGGTTACCCGGAATGGCGGACGGCGGGCCGCCCCGTCGAAGTAGGAGCCTCCGCATGATCGCGAATATTCCCGGCGCACGCGGGATGGTCGAACGGCTCCGTGCGGCGCTGCCGGCGCGCGCAGTCACGGCTCGGAGCGCGCTGATCGTGCTCAGCCGCTCGCCGTTCGATGGCGATACGACCTGGAACGCGCTCCGGCTCGCGGCGATGCTGCAGTCGCAGCACGTCGCCGTGCGCGTGTTCGTGATGAACGACGCCACCGATCTCGTGCGACAGGGGGCCGTTCAGGAGGGCGCAGAGTTCGACCTGCAGGGCATGCTGCGCGGCCTCCTAGCGCATGGCGGACGGTTGAAGGTGTGCACAACCTGCGTCACCCGCTGCGGCATGCACAGCGGTGACGTGATGCCGGAGGTGGTGATGGCCACCATGGGCGACCTCGCAACATGGGTCGTCGAAAGCGACCGCGCGCTGACCTTCTAGGAGATGGCCATGTCCGTAGCAGCAGCGCAGACGGTCGTCGTCCTGGGCGGAGGCGTCGGCGGACAGGTGGCAGCCACGCGGCTGATGCAGCGCCTCGGCACACGGGCCCGCGTGATCGTCGTGGAGCGATCGACGTCGTTCACCTTCTCGCCCTCGCTGCTCTGGTTGATGGTGGGGCAGCGGCGACCGGAGACGATCACGAGGGACTTCTCGAAGCTCTCGAGCCGCGGCATCGAGCTGGTACGGGCGACTGTCACCGAGATCGACACCGAGGGCTCCCGGGTGCTTACCGAGGACGCGGTGATCCACTACGACTACCTGGTGATCGCGCTCGGGGCGGAGCACGACCCCGCGCTCCTCCCGGGGGCCGCCGAGTACACGCACCACCCCTACGACCTCGCCGCGGCGATCCGGTTACGAGACGCGCTCGCCGGATTCGGCGGTGGTCGCGTCGTCGTCGCGATCGCGTCGCTGCCCTACCGTTGCCCGGCCGCGCCGTACGAGACCGCGATGCTCATCGACGGTTACCTGCGTGACCACGGGCTGCGTGACCGCTCGACGATCGACATGTACACGCCGGAACCGCTCCCGATGCCGGTGGCCGGGGCGTTCATCGGGCACAGCGTCGCCGCCGAACTGGCCGCCCGGAGGATCGCATTCCACCCGCGATCCGTACCGAGCGCTGTGAGTGCCGACGCGATCACGGTCGGCGGAACGGACGTGCCCTACGAATTCGCGGTGGTGATCCCGCCGCATCGCCCCCCCGCGGTGGTCGGATCCACTGGACTCGCCGGCGCCTCCGGCTGGATCGCGGTCGACCGCGCCAGCCTGCGGACGCGGGCGGCGAACGTCTACGCGATCGGCGACGTGACCGGGATTCCGCTGGAGAATGGGCTGATGCTGCCCAAAGCCGGTGTCTTCGCGCACGGCGAGGCGGAAGTGGCGGCAGAGAACATCGCACGCCGCATCGAGGGCAACCTCAGCGAGGCCTCGTTCGACGGTCACGGCACCTGCTTCCTCGAGGTCGGTGGCGGTAAAGCTGGCCTGGCGCGCGGTGACTTCTTCGCGTCGCCTGCGCCGGCCGTCACCATGCAGCGCCCCGGGCGCCTCTGGCACGCTGGCAAGGTCGGGTTCGAGCAGTACTGGCTGCGCCGCTGGATCTGAACTGCCTACCGCGAGCGACGCAGAGCGGCGTTCCGCTCGTGGACTGGGCACCGAGCGTAACGAGGGTGCCGGAGGAGGCGAAGAATGTTCTTGCAGACCTGGCCCGGTGGCTGGCTTCCCTAGTGGTTCTTCCCGCCGCTGATGATGCTCGGGATGGGACTCATGATGTGGCTGATGATGAGGGGGATGGCCGGCCGCGGCCACGGGAGCGGACCCGCCGATTCACACTCCCCAAGCCGCACCGCGCGCAGCATTCTCGATGAACGTTACGCAGGTGGCGAACTGACACGCGAGCAATACCAGCAGATGCGGGCCGACCTCGAAGGATGAACGGCGTGAGTAGGGAGATTTCGATGGAGTGCTCAGTCGTACCAGCGAACCTTGATCGCGAGCAGCTCCGCGCCTCGATCCAGGAGAAGTACACAGCGGTGGCGGACACGCCCGAACTGGGCTTCCACTTCCACACCGGGCGCCCCCTGGCAGCGATGCTGGGGTACGCGGCGGCCGAAGTGGATCTGTTACCGCGCCCCGCGGTGGAGTCGTTCGCCGGGACCGGTAACCCATTCACGATGGGCCGATTGCGCCCGGGCGAGACGGTGCTGGACATCGGTTCCGGTGCGGGGTTCGACACGCTGCTGGCCGCACGCCAGGTCGGTTCCAGCGGACGCGTGATCGCCGTCGACATGACCGAGGCGATGCTGGGGCGCACGCGTGAGGGTGCGCAGGCGCTCGGTCTCGCCAATGTCGAGGCGCGGCTGGGGTACGCCGAGGCGCTGCCTGTTCAGGACCGGTCGATCGACGTGGTGATCAGCAACGGCGTAATCAACCTGACACCCGACAAGGTCGCGGTGATGGAGGAGATTCGCCGCGTGCTCAAGCCGGGCGGTCGGATCCAGATCGCCGATATCGTGGTGCACTTGGAAGTGCCGCAGGACGCACGCGATGACATCGAGCTCTGGTCTGGCTGAATCGCCGGTGCACTGCATGAAGCAGAATGGCGCGAGGTGCTCGCGTTCACAGGATTCACGAATGTGCGATGGGGAACGGAGATCGATGTCTTCTCCGGGTCACGGCACGAATCAGACGCGGCGGAGTTCGAGACGCGCGGAGTAACCTTCGCGGCGTACCTGGCGTGACGGTTGGATGAGGATGGCGCGCGAGCCTGGCTTCGGCAAGCCAAGCGGGATGTGGAAGGGATCTGACGATGGTTGTTGCCGCGATCGAGACCGTATTCATGTTCGTTTCGGAACTCGCTCGCTCCCGCGACTTTTACGCGACAGTCCTTGGCAAGGAGCCAGAGCACAGCCGCCAGGAGATGCTGGCTTCCTTCGACATTGGCGGGACACACCTGCTGCTGCATTCGGACGCCAACGCGACGTGGCTGCCGGCGGACGCGAAGAAGGGGGTGGGGATGGCGCTGCATCTACGAGTGGACGACGTCGACGCCGAATGGGGACGCCTCGATGCGCTGGGCATCACCCTGCCCGAGAAACCGACGACGCTCCACACGGGCATTCGGAAGCTCGCGATGAAAGATCCGGACGGTTACGAGATCGAGTTCATCCAGCTTCCGGAGCGTGTGCAGTGAGAGCATCCGCTTCGGTTCCCGGCGATGTGTGGACTTCCCCAAGCGGAATCAGTGGCCTACGCAGGTGGGTTCGGTTCAGGAACCCAGGTCGCCCTTCATTTGCTGATACTGCTCGCGTGTGATCTCACCACGCGCGTAGCGCGTATCGAGGATCTCGCGGGCACTCGCCACTCCAGGGGGCATGGGAGCCGAAGGGCCGCCCCCGAGTCCCCAGACGAGCACGGCCACAATCCCGCCGATGATGAGCACGGCTGGCACCATCATCAGGAGGCCCTGCCAGCCGTTCCAGCGATCGCTTCCTTGCCAGCCCCACATCATTCCGGGTCCCATCCCGCCGCTCATCATTGCCCCACCCCACAGCAGGGGCAGAGCGACGAGTACCAGGATCACGATCAGAGCCGTCCGTCCACCATCCTTCATCGAAACCTCCTTAGTGCGCAGCGCGGCGCTACCGACGATGCTTGTCAGTCGATTCCATTCGCATGCTGCTGTGCTCGCACGAACTCGACGATCGCCGTGACCTGTTCGTCCGTCAGTCCCTGAATCGCCGGCATGCTGCCGAAATTCCAGTGGTGTGGGCCAACCCCACGGCGCACGGCCAACAGGAATGCCGCGTCCGCGTGATGCGCCGGCCGGTAAATGGCGTCGAGGAACGGCGGGCCTTGCTTCGTGCCCCGAAGGTCCGTCCCGTGACAGGCAGCGCAGGCCTGCCTGTAGAGCGCACCGCCGTCGGACGCGGTCAACGGGCCCACCGGCGGTCGCTCGCCCGACGCACAGCCTGCCATGATGGCAATGAGCACCAGGCAGCCAACCGTCATCGCGACACGGTTCGCCTGACGCAATCGGGCCCGGAGGGCCGAAAACGAGATCGGGTTGGTTCGCCCGCGGCGATTCACGTCAGGGTCCTCCCGGGGACTGGCTCACGGTCCCGTTGCCAGCCGCGGGGCGTCGGAAGCGAGACTCGACGCCCTTCACCATCTGGCTCACGCACCAACCCGCATAGAACCCACCGAGGAAGCGGCCCAACCAGCGTCGCCGCTGTGGCAGTACGTAGTCGATGAACACTCGGAAGGTGGTGCCCTCGCCCCTGCGGGCGACCTCGAACCCCATCCGGTAGGACCCGACTGCGAGGAGGCGAGGCTCACCGACCGTCTCCCAGGTCTTTGAGGCAGGCACGAGCCGTTCCGTCACTGCCTCATCGAGCGAAAGGCGGACGCCAAGCACCGACCCATCCATGGTGATGTGGGAGCCCACCGCCCGACCACCGGCCGCATCCATTCGAGTAGACATCTTGCTGCCGAGCATCATCCACGAGGACGAAGCCATGTGGCTGGAGAACTGCCGGTGGTCATCCGCGAACGCGAAGACCTCCTCAGGTGCCGCCTGTACCCACACCGAGCGCTCCTCGTGGCGGCGCGGCTCGACCGACGCTGGGGTGCTCACGACTCGACGCCCGATACGCGCTCGGCCGGCATCCCGCCGCCTAGCGAGGTGATACGGAAACGCCGCAACCGATTCGAGTTCGTCACGACCGACAGCGAGGAGAGCGCCATTGCGGCGGCGGCGATCATCGGGCTCAGCAGGTGCCCGGTGAACGGATAGAGCAGGCCCATCGCGATCGGGAGCCCCACAGCGTTGTATGCGAAGGCGAAGAACAGGTTCTCGCGGATGTTACGCATCGTCGCCCGGCTGAGCTGGATCGCCGTCACGACGCCGTCGAGCTCGCCGGAAATCAACGTGATGTCGGACGACTCGATCGCGACATCAGTGCCCGTGCCGATCGCGATACCGACATCGGCCTGTGCGAGGGCGGGCGCGTCATTGATCCCGTCGCCGACCATGCCGACCAGCTTGCCCTCATCCTGGAGCCGACGCACCTCGAGGGACTTGTCCTCGGGGAGCACGTCGGCCAGCACGCGATCGATGCCAACCGCATGAGCGACTGCGTCCGCCGTGCGGCGGTTGTCGCCCGTGAGCATCGCGACCTCGAGGCCTGCCGCGCGCAGCGCACGAATCGCCGCGACCGACTCCGGCTTGATCGTGTCGGCGACGGCGACGAGTCCTGCAGCCACACCATCGATCGCCGCAAAGATCGCCGTCTTGCCCGCACTGGCGAGTCCGTCCCGCTGTGGAATAAGCGAGGTTGGATCGATGCCAGCATCCTCGAACAGGCGGGCGTTGCCGATGAGTACCACGTGACCCTCGATCGTCGCCCGGACTCCCTTGCCCGTGGGGGAGTCGAAGTCGGTGGGCTGCGTCAGCGCAATGCCGCGAGCCTTCGCGCCGTTCACGATCGCCTGAGCCAGGGGATGCTCCGATCGCGCTTCCGCCGATGCGACCAGGCGGAGCAATTCGGCTTCAGACACGGCCCCGCGCACGACCACGTCGGTGAGCGCGGGCTGGCCTCGCGTGATGGTCCCGGTCTTGTCGAGGATGATCGTGTGGAGCTTGTGCGCGGTCTCGAGTGCCTCTGCCGAACGGATCAGCACGCCGTGCTCGGCGCCCTTGCCCGTCCCGACCATGATCGACATCGGGGTGGCGAGACCGAGCGCGCACGGGCAGGCGATGATCAGGACCGACACCGCGCTGACGAGCGCCAGCGTTGCCGCGGGCTCCGGCCCGAAGTCGAACCAGATGATGAACGTGGCGATCGCCAGGAACAGCACCGCCGGCACGAAGTAGCTCGACACCACATCGGCAAGCCGCTGGATCGGCGCCTTCGAGCCCTGGGCCTGTTCGACGAGGCGCACGATCTGGGCGAGCATCGTGTCTGCGCCCACCCGAGTCGCCCTGAATCGAAACGCCCCGGTCTGGTTCATCGTGGCGCCGATGACCAGATCCCCGGTCGCCTTTGTCACAGGTATCGGCTCTCCAGTGACCATCGACTCGTCGACCGATGATCTCCCGTCGACGATCTCACCATCGACTGGGATCTTCTCGCCGGGACGCACGATTACGAGGTCGCCCACCAGGACCTCGTCGATCGGGATGTCGAGG
>CADEHD010000085.1 GCA_902827055.1 uncultured Chloroflexota bacterium
TCCAGGTAGGCGCCGTCCACGTCGGTCAGCAGCAGGAGCGCGTCGGCCTTGAGGGCGCCCGCGAGCAGCGCGCTCGTCAGGTCCTTGTCGACCACCGCCTCGACGCCGTACGAGACCCCGTGGGCGTCGATGACGACGGGCACACCCCCGCCGCCCCCGCAGACCACGATGAAGCCGGCCGCGACCAGCGCTCGGATCGCCGCCAGCTCGACCACGCGCCGCGGCTCGGGAGAGGCGACCACGCGTCGGTACGCGTCGCCGTCGCGGGCGACGGTCCAGCCACGCTCCGCCGCGAGGGCGCGCGCCTCCGCCTCGGCGTACGACCGTCCAATCGGCTTCGTCGGATGCGCGAACGCCGGGTCGTCCCGCTCCACCTCGACCTGCGTCAGCAGCGTCGCGACCTCGCGCCCCGGCAGCGCGTCGCGCAGCGCGTCCTCGACGAGGTAGCCGATCATCCCCTGGGTCTCTGCCCCCAGCACGTCGAGGGTGTACGGCCGCGCCCCCGTGAACGACTCCTGCTGAAGCGCGAGCAGCCCCACCTGGGGACCGTTGCCGTGCGTCACCACCAGCCGATGGCGCTCGGCGAGCCGTGCGATGACCGCCATGGCCGTCTCGATGTTGCGCTGCTGCACGGCCTGGTCCTGCGGCTCACCGCGACGCAGCAATGCGTTCCCGCCCAGCGCAGCAACGACGAGCATCGGCCTCTCCGGTCACACTCCACGCTGTCGCGCCGCCTCGGCCCCGCGTCGGGAGGAACGTCCGTCCCCGAATTCACTCGGGGCCCCCCGCAGGGGCGCGCCGCTGCAACATACTCCGCAGGAGCAGCCAGAGACGGAGCCGTGAAATGCGCGACCCAGATCAGCAGGACCAGCACGACCCGCAGGAGCCGCGCCGAGTGGTGATCATGGGCGCCGCCGGACGCGACTTCCACAACTTCAACGTCGTGTTCCGCGGCGACGCCGCTTCGCGCGTCGTCGCCTTCACCGCGACCCAGATCCCGGGGATCGCCGGGCGGCGCTACCCCGCCAGCCTCGCGGGACCGTCCTACCCGGACGGCATCGCCATCGAGGACGAGGCACGCCTCGAGGAGCTGTGCGCCCGGGAGCGCGTCGACGAGGTGGTGTTCGCCTACAGCGACGTCCGTCACGACGACGTCATGCATGCCGCCTCGCGAGTGCTCGCCGCAGGCGCCAGCCTGCGACTCCTCGGCCCGAACGCCACCATGCTCCGGGCGCGCGTGCCCGTGCTCGCGGTCTCGGCCACGCGCACGGGCAGCGGCAAGTCACAGACCGCGCGATGGGTCACGCGCCGCCTCCGCGAGCACGGACTGCGGGTCGCCGCCGTTCGCCATCCGATGCCCTACGGGGACCTCGAGGCGCAGCGGCTCCAGCGCTTCGCCACCCTCGAGGACCTCGACGCCGCACACTGCACGCTGGAGGAGCGCGAGGAGTACGAGCCGCACCTCGCAAGCGGCACCGTCGTCTTCGCAGGCGTCGACTACGCCCCCATCCTCGAGGCGGCCGCCGCCGAGGCGGACGTGATCGTCTGGGATGGCGGCAACAACGACTTCCCGTTCGTGCGGCCCGATCTCCACATCGTGCTCACCGACGCGCTGCGCCCGGACGACGCCGAGCACTATCACCCCGGCGAGGCTGTCCTGCGCATGGCGGACGTCGTGGTCATCGCGAAGACCGACGCCGCCTCGCCGCGCCAGGTCGCGGACGCCGAACGCCTGGCGCGCCGCCTGAACCCGAACGCCCCGCTCGTTCGGGGCGCGTCGCCCGTCGTCCTCGACACCCCCGAGCGGATCCGCGGACACCGCGTGCTGGTCGTCGATGACGGCCCCACCCTGACGCATGGTGGGATGGCGTACGGCGCCGGCTACGTGGCGGCCATCGAGGCGGGCGCGCAGGTCGTCGACCCGCTCCCGTACGCCGACCCCTCGATCCGGACGGCCCTGGAGCCGTACCCGCACGTCCGCTCGGTTCTCCCGGCGCTGGGTTACAGCCCGGAGCAGCTGGCGGCGCTTGCGAGGAGCATCGCC
This sequence comes from uncultured Chloroflexota bacterium, assembly GCA_902827055.1. GTDB lineage: Bacteria > Chloroflexota > Dehalococcoidia > UBA2979 > UBA2979 > RBC038. The sequence continues at coordinate 2,045 of CADEHD010000085.1, forward strand.
GCCGCGCCCGTCGACTTCGTGGTGTCGGGCACTCCGATCGACCTCGGCGCGTTGATCCAGGTGCCGCAGCCGATCCTGCGCGCGCGCTACGAGTTCGCGAACGCGAGCATCCCGACACTCGGCAGCATCGTGGACGCGACCCTCGAACGCCTCGGCGTGTGGTCGCCGCCCGCGTAGCTCGCTCGCTACATCACCCCGAGGAGCGGGCAGAGCACGCGGAGGCCGCACCAGATCAGCACGGCGCCGCCCACGTCGAGCCAGATCCCGGCGCGCACCATCTCGCGCAGCGGCACCAGCCCCGAGGCGTAGACGATCGCGTTCGGTGGCGTCGAGACCGGCAGCATGAACCCGAAGCTCGCGCCCAGCGCGGCTCCCAGCACCGGAGGCACCGGGCTGATCCCGCTCGCCCCCGCGACCGCGATCACGATCGGGATCACCGCGCTCGCCGACGCCGTGTTCGACGAGAGCTCGGACATCAGCACTCCGATGACGATCGCGATCGCCGTCAAGGCCCACACGCCGCGCGCGCCTGTCAGCGCCACCAGCCCGTTGCCCACCGCCTCGGCGAGCCCGGTATCGAAGGCCATGCGTCCCAGCGCCAGCCCCGCCCCGAACAGGAGGATCGTCCCCCAGTCGATGCGAGCGGCGCGCTCCCAGCTCATCGTGAACTCGCCGCGGCGCACATCGACCGGCAGCACGAAGAGAAGCACCGCAGCGAGCAGCGCCGTCACCGACTCGGGGATGCGCGCTTCCAGCCAGCGCTCCGCTGTCGACTCGGACCCCGCGAGCGCCGCCACCGCCCCCGGCAGCACCCAGAGCGTCCCGGCAAGGATGAACACTCCTGCGACGTTCCGCTGCCGACGAGTCCACGGCCCCAGCGCCGCCCGCGCCTCGCGCAGGAACGGCCGCACGCCGTCACCAGCCGAGGCGAGTCCCGCCACCTCGGCAGCCGGGTAGCGCCAGCGCAACAGCGCCCAGCAGAGGAGCAGCATCACCACGGTCAACGGCATCGCGACGAGCACCCAATCGACGAACGTCAGGTGCACGCCCGCCAACTCGTCGAGCATCCCGATCGCGATGAGGTTCGGCGGAGACGCCATCGGCAGCCCCACCGCCACGGAGGAGCTCCACGTGAGCATGAGCATGAACCCGATGGGGTACCGGCTCCGCGAGGCGTCACCCAGCGCGCCCAGGTTCGCGAGGATACCCTGCCCCACCGGGAGCATGATCGCTGTCGTCGCAGTGTTGCTGACCCACAGAGAGATCACGGCCGTCACGACGCCCACGGCCAGCAACAGACGCGCCGGGCTCGCGGTCACCCAGCCCCGGTCGAGCACGGCGAACGCGAACCGCCGGTCGAGCTCGCTGGCGCGCATCGCCTCCGCGAGGATGAAGCTCCCGATGAAGAGGAACACCACCGGGTCCCCGTACGCGCCAAACACTTCGCGCGCCGGAGCCACCCCGAGGAGTACCGCCAGCAGCGAGGAGAGCAGCGCCGTCACCGGAACCGGCAACGCCTCGCTGATCCAGTAGACGACGGTCCACGCGTAGACCGCGACGAGCGCGCGCTGCGGCCAGTCGAGCGGCAACGGCAGCGCCAGCACGAGCGCGCACACCGCCGGCCCCACGAGCAGCCCTCGCACGCGCGCTGGCGAAGGCGCGCCGGGCGGGCCCACGAGGACGGACGACGGGTTGCCGGTCATCGGTAGAGGACGGCTGCGACCCCGGGCCGCCTCGCGAGGGCGCCACGCAGGCCTGGGGAACGAACCGGCGTGGTGCGGGGCCGCGCGCTGGTTGCCACGGCGCAGGTGCTCATCGCACGGACCTCTCGAGGCCTGTCGCCGCGGTGCCCGAACCGCGACTCACCGCCCGAGGCGCGACTCCTCGTCGTCGACCAGCGCGTCATCGAGCTTCTTGTACAGCGGGTGCGGCTCTGGGAGCGGCGTCCCGGCAGCCACGGTCGACCGCGCCCAGCCCGCCGCCTGGATGTCGCCGGCGTTGCCGCAGAAGGCCCACGCCTCCCGAGAGGTGAATGGCAGGAATGGCTGGAGGAGCGTCGCCAGGCCGCTCACGACGTTGATCGCCACATACAGCGTCTCAGCGGCGTGCTCCCGATCGGAGCGAACCGCCACCCAGGGCGCGCGCTCATCGAGATAGCGGTTCGCCAGCTGCGCGACGCCCATCGCCGCGCCGAGCGCGCTGCGGAGCTGCACCGCCTCGATGTGCCCGCCGACGTCCGCGAACGCCGCGTCGACCGCCGCCAGCATCGCCTGCGACTCCGGGGCGAGCGTCGCCGGTGGCTCCGGCACGCGGTCCTCGAAGTTGCGGCGCGTCATCGTCAGCACGCGATTCACCAGGTTGCCCCAGCGGGCGACCAGTTCGTCGTTGTTCCGTCGCACGTACTCAGCCCACGTGAAGTCCGAGTCGCTCGTCTCCGGCATGATCGCCGTCAGGACGTACCGAAGCGGATCGGGGTCGTGCCTCGAGACGTAGTCGGGCATCCAGACGGCCCAGTTCCGACTCGATGACGCCTTCGAACCGGACATGGTCACGTACTGGTTCGCGGGGACGTCGTACGGGAGGTTGAGCCCGCCGTACCCCATCAGCATCGCCGGCCAGATCAGCGTGTGGAACGGGACGTTGTCCTTGCCCTGGAAGTAGTAGCCGCGCGCCTCGGGGTTCTCCCACCAGTCGCGCCACGCCTCGGGCGTCCCCTGGATCGAGGACCACTCCTTGGCGGCCGAGAGGTACCCGATCACCGCCTCGAACCAGACGTAGATGCGCTTGTCGTCGTAGCCGGGGAGCGGGATCGGGATGCCCCACGTGAGGTCTCGCGTAATGGCGCGGTCGTGCAGCCCCTCGCGCAACATCCCGAGCGTGAAGTTCTTGACCGCCGGGCGCCAGTGCGCCTGGGGCTCGACCCACTCCCGAAGGCGCTCGTTGAACGCGGAGAGCTTGAGGAAGAAGTGCGTCGACTGCCGAGGCTCCGGCGTGGCGTCGGACAGCCGCGAGCGGGGGTCCTTCAGCTCCAGGGCATCCATGGTGCGACCGCAGTTGTCGCACTGGTCGCCGCGCGCACCCGGGTCGCCGCAGAATGGGCAGGTGCCCTCGACGTAACGGTCGGGGAGGAAGCGCCCCGCCTTCGGATCGAAGAGAAGCGTCTGCTCCGCCTCGTAGATGAACCCCTGCTCGCGCAGCCGCAGGAACATGTCCTGCGTCACGGCATGGTGATTCGGGGTGTCGGTCGTGGTGAACAGGTCGAACGAGATGCCCATGCCCTCGAAGGTCTCGAGGAACGTCCGATGGAAGCGCTGGAAGACCGCCTCGGGCGTTGTCCCCTCGGCCTCCGCCCGCACCGTCACGGGCGTGCCGTGCGAGTCGGACCCGGACACCATCAGCACGCGATCGCCGCGCATCCGGTGGTAGCGGGCGAAGATGTCGGCCGGCAGGTAGGCGCCCGCCACCTGGCCCATGTGCAATGGGCTGTTCGCGTACGGCCAGGCGACCGCGACCAGGATGAGACGGGGCGTGTCAGGCATCGAGGCTCGCATCGTAACACGCCTCCCGAACTCGCTCGCGAGCCCCGACCCCGCCCGAGCCCCGGCTACGATCGGGACGCCGCGAGCGTGAACGAGCCAGGGGGACCATGCCTGAGCTGCCCGAGGTCGAGACCATCCGACGCGACCTCGCGCCCTTGCTCGTGGGGCTTCGCATCACGAACGTGCGCATCCACCCGGGCGGGGAGCGCCTCGCGATCACGCACAGCCCGCGCGCCCTCGAGGCCGCGCTCTCCGGCCGGACGGTCGAGGGCCTGGGCCGCCACGGGAAGTACCTCCTGGCCCTGCTCGACGACGGGCGCACGTGGGTGCTCCACCTGCGGATGACCGGCTCCCTGGTCCACGGTCCGCTCGAGGCGCCCACGGGCCGCTTCGAGCGTGCGCGGGTGGACCTCGACGACGGGACGTCGCTCCGGTTCAACGACCTCCGCAAGTTCGGCACGTGGCACCTCGTGGAGGACCCTGCCGAGGCAATGCCGCACATTGGCCCGGACGCCCTCGGTGAAGCGTTCACGGCCGCCTGGCTCCGCGCGCAGCTGGCGAGGCGGTCCGTCCCGGTCAAGACCGCGCTGCTCGACCAGCGCGTCGCCGCCGGGGTCGGCAACATCTATGCCGACGAAGCCTGCTTCCGAGCCGGCATCGACCCGCGCGCACCAGCGAACGGCCTCGGACCACGGCGCGTGGCGCGACTGCACGCGGCCGTCCGCGCGTCCCTCGAGGCCTCCCTGGACGACCGCGGGAGCTCGTTCTCGGACTACCGCGACGGCCTCGGAGGCGAGGGGCTGCACCACGTGCGCGTGCGCGTGTTCCGCCGCACCGACCTCCCGTGCTACGTCTGTGGCACCGCGATCCAGCGAGTCCGCATTGCAGGGCGGAGCACGCACTACTGCCCGCGGTGCCAGAAGACGTAACACGCGAGGCGAATGGGGCGTGCCGCCTGGGTCTTGACGAGTCGTCAGGAATCATCGAAACAATCGACGATACATAACCCTCCATAGAAGCTGGAATATGACTCGTACAACGTTGTGCGGAGTTGCCGGGCCCGCGTCGATGTTGCTACGTTGCGCCCGCCGAAGCGGAAGCGCGGCCGTTAGGGCGAGGCGAACGCATGCTTGTCTGGGTCAGTCTTGCGGCAGCTGGCACCATCGCGATCTCGTACGTGATCGCGTTGATGTACTGCGCCGAGACGTTCACCCGCTCGAAGCGGCGGCGCGTCCAGGGGACACCTGAGCAGCTCGGCCTGCGCTACGACGACGTGCAGTTCCGCGCCCCCGACATGACCGTGCTGCGCGGCTGGTTCATCGAGTCCCCCGGCGCACGCGCCGTGGTCGTCATGGTCCACGGTGACGAGGGCACACGCGCTGACCCCGATGTTGGCCTGCTCCGCCTGCAGCGGGCGTACCTGCGAAACGGCTTCCACGTCTTCGCCTTCGACCTTCGCGGACGCGGGGAGTCGAGCGGCGTTCGCGATCGCCTCGGATCTGCGGAGCAGCTCGACCTCGAGACCGCCGTGGCCTACGTACGGCGCCGCACCTCGAACCTGCCGGTGGTACTCCACGGCTTCGGGCTCGGCGCCTCGCTCGCCCTCCAGGCGACCGCCCAGGGCCTGGGCGCCCGCGCCGTCATCGCGGACACGGCCTCGACCACCGCCCGCGAGTCCCTGCGGTACCGCTGGCGGCACCTCCCGGGGTTCATCTTCCATCCCGCTTGCTGGATGGCTCGCCGCCTCTACCACGCCGACGTGAACGTGCTGCGCCCCATCGAGGCCATGGCGCGCATCGAGGTCCCCGTGCTGCTGATTCACGGCGCCGTCGACCTCGACGTGCCCGTTGCCCACGCACATAACCTGATGGCGGCCACCCTACGCCCCTCTGCCCACCTCTGGATCGTGCCCGAGGCCGGCCACCGCCAGTCGTACCGCGTCGCCAGCGAGGAGTACCTGCGCAACGCCCTCCGCCTCATCGATGAGGCGATCCCCGCCCGCATGATCCGCCTCGCCACGCCCGTATCCCACATGGCCGCCGTCTAGTCTGCGGCGCGGGCGCTCTCGCGACTTCCGAGGGCTATCGTCTAGCGGCGCCGGCCGCATAATCCCCCCATGCCCTACCTCGATGCCATCACCGACGTGCCCGGCGTGCGCGTCGGCCACTGGACCAGCCGCCGCGCCGTCACCGGCTGCACCGTCGTGCGCGTCGATCGAGGCGCGGTCGGCGGCGCGGACATCCGAGGTGCTGCCCCTGGCACCCGTGAGACCGACCTCCTCCGGTCGGAGAACACCGTCGAGGAGGTCCACGCCGTCGTGCTGAGCGGTGGGTCCGCGTTCGGCCTGGCCGCCGCCGATGGCGTCATGCGCTACCTCGTCGATCACGGCGTGGGCCTCGAGTTCAACGGCCACCGCATCCCGATCGTGCCCGCGGCGATCCTGTTCGACCTCGGGATCGGCACCGGCGCCCACCCGGACGCCGATGCTGGCTACCGCGCGGCCGCGCGCGCCTCGGGTGGCGCCGTGCCCCAGGGATCCGTGGGAGCCGGGACCGGTGCCACCGTCGCGAAGCAGGCAGGCCCAACCAGGCGCCTCAAGGGCGGGCTCGGTACCGCATCCGAGGTCCTGGGCACCGGGGTGGTCGCCGGGGCGCTCGTGGCCGTGAACGCCGTAGGCACGATCCGCG
>CADEHD010000086.1 GCA_902827055.1 uncultured Chloroflexota bacterium
GGCCGTGCTGCTCCTCGACGAGCCCGAGACGGGCCTCGACGTAGACGCGCTGGTCCTGCTCGACGACCTGATGCTGTGTGCCCCGGGGCTCACGGTGCTCTCGGCAACGCATCGTCGCGAACGCCTCGATGCGTGGGCGACGGGGGCGCTCGTGCTCGACCGCGGGCGCGTCGTCGAGGACAGCACGGGCGCGCCCGCATCGATGCACCCCGGCGCGGGCGTCGAGTCGAGCGCGGTACTGGCGGGAGGCTCCGCATGACGGCGACGTGGGCCGTGCTCGCCAAGGACCTTCGGTTGCTGTGGCGGCAGCGCACCGGCTGGGTGTCGGCCGGGGCATTCGCCGCGATGACGGTCATCACGTTTTCGTTCGCGTTCGACCTCGCCACGGCCGATGTGCGCCCGCTGCTGCCGGGCGTGCTGTGGGTCACGTTCCTCTTCGCGGGCGTGATCGCGAGCAGCCACTCGTTCTCCGAGGAGCAGGAGCAGGGCACCTTCGATGCGTTGCTGCTTGCACCGGCGCCGCGCACGGCGCTGTACGCCGGCAAGGCCCTCGCGAACCTGGTGGGCCTCCTCTCGATCGAGCTCTTCGTGCTCCTGCTGGGGTCGGTCCTGTTCAACGTGCCGTTGCTGGTCCCGCGGCTGATCCTCGTCACGTTCGTGGGCACCGTGGGCTACGTGTCGGTCGCGACGCTGCTCTCGACGCTGGGCGCGGTCCGCTCGAGGGCGGTGCTCCTCCCGGTGCTGACGCTGCCGCTGCTCGTGCCGCTGCTCATCGCGGCCGTGCGCGCCTCCGGCGAGGCGTTGAGCGGCAATCCCGATGGCGCGCCCTGGCTGCTGCTCCTTGGCGTGTTCAGCTTCTGGAGCGCCGTCGGTGCTGCGCTACTCTTTCCGCTGGTGGTCGAGCAGTGACCGGGCTCCGGCACCACGAATGGAGTGCGCTGTGAGCTGGCTCGTCGGGCAGGCGTCGCGGCTCTACGGCGTGCGCTGGGTCACCCTGCCGCCGCTCGTGGGCCTCGGGGTGTTCGCGCTCATCGCCGGGGCGCTCGTTGTGGCTCCCCGGGAGTCCGTCGAGGGCGAAGTGCAGCGGGTGTTCTACATCCACTTCCCCTCGGCGCTGACGGCCTACGGTGCATTGTTCGTGGTATTCCTCGCGTCGATCGCGCTGCTCTGGACGAAGGACATGCGCTGGGACGCCATCGCGCGGGCGGCCGCGGGCGTCGGGGTGTTGTTCACCGCGTTCACGCTCGCCACCGGCGCGATCTGGGGGCGCCCGATCTGGGGCGTGTACTGGACGTGGGACGCCCGGCTCACGTCGACGCTGATCCTGCTGCTGCTCTACGGCGGCTACCTCCTCGCGCGGAGTCTCGCCGACCCCACCGATGAGCAGGCGGCGCGGTACGGCGCCGTCTTCGCGATCTTCGCCTTCGCCGACATCCCCGTGATCAACATGTCGGTTCGCTGGTGGCGGACGCTGCACCCGCAGCCGATGGTCGTGGGGAGCGACGGGCCGGCGATGCCCATCGACATGGTGGCTGTCCTCGTCATTGGGCTGATCGGGGTGGGACTGCTCGCGACGTGGCTGATCGTGCTGCGTGCCGAGGCTGAGCTGCTGGGCGTGCGGACGCAGGCGCTGCGCGCGCGCCTCGACCGCCGGATTGGAGCCTGACGTGGAAGGCGAGCTGGTTTATCTCTTCGCGGGGTTCGCGGTGTTCTGGGCTGGGTTGCTCGGCTACCTGGTCTGGCTGCAGGCCCGGCTGCGGGCGCTCCAGGCCGAGGTACAGCGGCTGGAGGAGCGGCTGGCCGAGGAGGTGACGCCGCTCGAGGCCCCGGTCGGACGCGCGGGCTCGTCGGCGCGCGTGGCGCCTGAGGGCGGCGCCTAGGGCGTCCCGCGCTACGTGCAGCGGATGAACAGCGCCATGTCCGCGGGCAGGCCCTTGCTGAAGCGCTGCGTCCATGTCGCGTTCACCTGCGCCGGTGCGACGGGGATGAACGGGATCCACTTGCCCTCCGCGAGGGCGAAGATGATCAGGCGGTCTCGTGCCGGGCACGCGGTGGCGCCGGTGGCGGCCGTGACGAGCTGGTCCGAGGTGCCCCCGCCGAATACGACGAGGGCGATCGCGCCGGGCGCGATCTTGCCGCTCACGATCTGGCCGGGTGCCGCCGTGACGCCCTCGACGTAACGGAACGGCGTCGAGAGGCTGACGCTGCTGCCATCGGCGAGCTTGATGGAGATCGTGGCGTCGCCAGCCGGGCGTGCCGGGCTCTTCACGGTGAGGCTGGTGCCGCCGGTCGCGACGGTCATCCCTGTGCCCGCGGCATCGCCGAAGAGCACACTCAGGTCGCTGGTCAGGCCGGCGCCGCTGATCGTGACGGTGGTGCCGCCGGCGGTCGGCCCCTCGAGTGGTGTCGCGGTCGTGATCGTCGGCGCAACGGTATACGTGAACGCTGCCGCCTTCGTGCCGTCGCCGCCGGGCCCAGTCACCATGACGTCGACGACGCCTGTCCCCGCCGGGGTCACGACGCTGAGTTCCGTGGCGCTGGTCACGGTCACCGAGGTGGCGGCGGTGCCGCCGAACTTCACCTCGGGGGTCGTGCCGAAGTTCGAGCCGCTGATCTTCACGCTCGTGCCGCCGGCGGCCGCGCCCTTGTCGGGAGTGACTCCGGTGACGGTCGCGCGGTCGAGGTACGTGTACCCGGTTGCCAGTGAGCCGAGCTGATTGTCGGTGTTCTTGACCTCGATGGTGACGGCGCCCGACGCGGTCTTCGCGGGGACGGTCGCCGTGAGCGAGGTCGTGCTGTTGACGGTGACGTTGGTCGCGGCGGTACCGCCGAAGGAGACGGTGGCACCGCTGAGGAAGCCCGAGCCGCTGACGGTGACGACGGTGCCGCCGGCCAGCGGGCCCGCGTTCGGCGACGCGCTCGAGACGCTGGGCGCACCGGCAGTCGCGTACGTGAAGCCCGCCGCGAGCGTCCCGCTCTGGGTGTCGGGGTTCGTCACCACGATCGCGACGCTGCTCGCGCTCTTCGGTGGGGTTACGGCCGAGATCTGCGTGCCGCTGACCACTTGCACGCCCGTCGCGACGGTGCCTCCGAAGGTGACGGTGGCGCCGGTCGCGAAGTTCGCGCCCACGATCGTGACGGTGGTGCCGCCGCCCGTGGTGCCCGTGTTCGGACTGGCCGAGGTCACGGTGGGGGCGGGGCCGGCGACGTACGTGAACCCGTTCGCGAGCGTTCCGGTCTGGCCATCGGAGTTGGTGACCGCGACGTTGACGCCGCCTGCGGCGTGCGCGGGCGTGACGGCCGTGATCGTCGTGGCGTTCACGACGGTGACGGCGGTCGCGGGGGCGCCTCCGAAGCTCGCCGAGGCGCCCGTGGTGAAGTTCGTGCCGGTAATGGTGACGCTGGTTCCCCCGAGCGAGGTGCCCGAGCCGCCAGCGACGCTGACCACGGTCGGTGCCCACTCCTGGTAGGTGAACGCGTTCGAGAGGGTCGCCGACTGGCCATCGGTGTTGGTGACGACGATCAGCGCGCTCCCCGGGGTGCCGGCGGGCGTGGTCGCCGTGATGCTCGTGCCGCCCCCGACGATAACGCTCGTGGCGGGCGCGCCTCCGACGGTGACGGTGGCGCCGGCCGCGAACCCGGTGCCCGTGATCGTGAGGATGGTGCCGCCGCCGCGCGTCCCGAGGGCGGGGCTGACTCCGGTGACCGTGGGCGCTGCGGCGGCCTCCGCGAAGCTACCGATGCGCCCGAGGGGGTTCAGGGTGCCGAGGACGCCCAGCGCGTGGAGCCCCATGAAGGCGCCCAGGGCGATCAGCACGGCCAGTCGCCTCAGGGGGAGGCCAGCACTCGAGGGGCGTGGGGACGTTGGCACGGCGACACTCTCCGCAGGGCAGCAGGCGGCCATCCGATGCTAGGTCGGAGTGCGTTGCTACACCCTCGGGGAATCGCCGGAGATTGGCGGGTGGAAGCCCCCGCGACTACGGGTTGGGGTTACCCGCCGTGCGGTGCTGCTCGTCGTCATCGCGCTGCACCGCCGCGTACACGAACAGCGTGTAGGCGGAGCCGACGACCACCAGGAACGTGGTGAGTACGAACTCCCAGCTCATGACAGAACCTCCCGACCCGGTCAGTGATCGCGTTGCATCATCGCGAGATTGGGCCCGGGGCTCAAGTGGCCGGATCTGTGGGCCGGGGTAGCCGGAACGCGCGAGGTGGCGGGGCTACTGAATCAGCGCGTCCCGGATCACAGCCTCGTCGGCCCTCGCGAAGCCGCACCCCATCGGGTCAGGGTCCTGCAGCACTACGCCAGCGACCGTGCGGACGGCGGGCGCGCTGTAGTTGTACACGGGGCAGACGTACGCCCCGGGCGTGGGCCCGGTTGGCGTCATGAGGATCTGGGTGAAGCTCGCGGACCGGTACGTCAACTGCGACACGGGGATCAGGTGCTCGCGATACACGAGCACTTTCTCGATGCGGGCGAGGGTCGGCGGGGGCGCCGACGGCTGGCTCGGTGGTGCAACGGCGGGCGCGGGGGCACGAGGCGCAGCGGGGGCAGGCGCCGGCGCTACGGCGGCCGGGCGCTCTGGCTGGAGGAAGCTGAGGTGTACCCACGTAGTCGTGCCGGCGGCGTCCACCAGCGCCCAGCCTGAGCACGAGCCGGAGCCCACCGTCGTGACGGTGACCTCGACGCCGTCCTTGAGGCCGGGGCCTGCGAGTCGGGCGGCGTCCTCGCAGCGTGTCCGCAGCGCGACGCCGGTCCCGCCGGTGTTCGCCACGAACATCAGCTGTGGCCCGGGGGCCGCCGTCGCGTCCTGGGTCGACGTGGTGATATTGGCCGCGGCAGGCGAGCTCGTGGGGCTGCCGCCGAAGGACGTGCGCGCCTCGGAGCCCGTGCACGCCGCCGCGAGGACCGCCCCGAGGGCGATCGCAATGACACCAGTGCGGTGAGTCACTCTGCGCATACGCGATCGTCGACCGCCGGATGTGGTCACCACAGTGGGGCGCTCAGCGTTCAAGATGGTGCCTCTTACGAAAGGAACATAACTGCATGCATGGCGCTGACTATGCGCGATCGTGACGAACGGTCTCAGGCGGCCTCAGCGTGCCGAGTTCGTGGTGGAGACGCAAGAACCCTGCCGCGTTCGCGGCAGGGTTCTTGTGTCGCCCCGGAGGGCGGGGCTGGACATTCGCCCGCCCTCGGAGCCATGGAGGGGGAAGCGGCCGGGCTAGTCGCGCCCGCCCTTGCCGCTCTTGCCGCTGTTGCTCTTGCCGTGCGACTTCGCGCTGATGCTCTGCGAGCGGTTGTCGCGCTCGTCGTCATCGTCACACTCGTGACCCGTGAAGGTGCCGAAGTGCGACTGGCAGAACGAGCGCACGTTCTCCGCCGCGCCCGCCGCCTCGATCAGGCGACGGAGGCCAGCGTCCTTGCCGTCTCGTGAGCGCCACGTGTTCGAGACGCTGAAGAGCCGGTTGCACATCTGGCGGAACTCGTCGTCGTCGTCGCTGATCTTCTGGCCGTTGGCGTCACAGAACGCCTTGACCTGGGCCGTCGCACCAGCGGCGTCGATGAGCCGTCGGAACGAGGTCGCCTTGCTCTTCTGCTCCTGCCCGTTGGCGGACCCGGAGTAGAAGGCCTTGCAGGGCCCGTACCAGTCTTCCTTGCCGTTGTCGACGATGGTGCCCGAGGTGGTCACCGTGATCGACAGGGCCTGGTCGTCAATCGCACCGACGTTGTCGGTGACCCGGACCGTGAAGCTCGCCGTCTGGAGCGTCGTCGGGGTCCCCGAGATGACGCCGCCACTGCTCAGGCCCAGGCCCACGGGCAGCGAGCCCGAGATGAGGGACCACGTGAACGGTGAGGTGCCGCCGGTGCGCACCAGCGTCTGCGAGTAGAACCCGTTGAGCGTCGCGTTCGGGAGCGACGTCGTGGTGATGGTCAGGCCACCCGTCGAGCCGACGGTGAGCGTCAGCGCCTGCTCATCGGTGCGGCCGCTGCCGTCCGTCAGGCGCACGGTGAAGCTCGAGGTCTGGAGCGTGGTCGGGGTTCCCGAGATCACGCCGTCCGTGCTGAGGCTGAGCCCGCTCGGGAGCGAGCCGGCCGCCAGCGTCCACGACCACGGCGAGGTACCGCCGGTGCGCGAGAGCGCCTGCGAGTAGAAGACGTTCTGCGTCGCGTTCGGGAGCGACGTGGTGGTGATGTCCGGCGCGCCCGCCTGCCCGACCGTGACCGAGAGCGCCTGCGAGTCCGTCGTGGTCCCGCCAGCACCGTCGCCGGCCTGCAGCTGCACGGTGAAGCTCACCGCTGCGGCGGCCGCCGTCGGGGTGCCCGTGAGCAGGCCGGAGCTGGCGTCGAGCTGGAGCCAGCTCGGGAGCGCGCCGCTGGTGACCGTCCACGTGAAGGGAGCCACACCACCGGTGCGCTGCAGGACGTACGTGAAGCTGTTGTTCACGATGCCGTTCGGGAGCGACGTGGTGGTGATGTTGACCGAGCTCGGCGCGGCGACCGTCAGCGTCAGCGCCTGCGTGTCGAGGACGCCGTTCGCGTCCTGCGCCTGCAGCGTGAAGTTCGCGGTGCCCGTCGCCGTGGCCACGCCCGAGATGACTCCGGCGGATCCGCTGAGCGTGAGCCCCGCGGGGAGTGCGCCACTCGAGACCGACCAGATGATCGGCGCTGCGCCACCCGTTGAGGCGAGGGCCTGCACGTAGCCGTTGCCCGCCGTGGCGTTCGGCAGGGTGGTGGTGGTGATGACGACCGAGGCGTTGACCGCGATCGAGAGCTGCTTGGTCACGGATGCCGCCGCGGTGTCGGTCGCCTGGACGGTGAACGTCGAGGTGCCCGTACCGGTGGGCGTGCCCGAAATGAGGCCTGCGGTGGACAGGGTGAGGCCCGTCGGCAGCGTCGTGCCGCCGCTGAGCGTCCACGAGTAGCCACCCGCGCCGCCGGCGGCGGTCAGGCTCTGGCTGTAGGCGGTGTTCTGCGTCGCGCTCGGCAGGGACGCGGTCACGATGGTGAGCACGCCCGAGCCGCTGACGGTGATCGAGAGGGCCTTCGTCGTCGTGACGCTGGCCGAGTCAGTCACGCGAGCCGTGAAGTTCGACGTGCCGGCGGCCGTCGGGGTGCCGGTGATCGCACCGGTCGAAGTGTTGAGTGTGAGGCCCGCCGGGAGTGTCCCGGAGTCGATCGCCCACGTGTACACGCCGCTGCCGCCGCTCGCGGCCAGCGTCTGCGAGGTGTAGGCGGTGCTCTGGACGCCCGCGGCGAGTGCCGTCGTGCTGATCGCGAGCGCCGGGTTCACCTTGATCGCCACGGCCTTCTGGGCCGTGTTGCCATCGGCGTCGGTGACGCGCGCGGTGAACGCGGCGTTGCCGACGACGGTCGGGGTGCCCGTGATGGCGCCCGAGCTGCTGTTCAGCGAGAGCCCCGCCGGCAGGGCGCCGTCAACGACGCTCCACGAGTAGGTCCCGGCGCCCCCCGTGGCCGCCAGGGTCTGCGTGTACGTCGAGGTCACCGCCCCGTCCGGCAGCGATGCGGTGGTCACGACCAGCGTGGCCGCCATCGCCTGCATGACGAGAGCGCCACTGGCCAGGAACGCGGCCAGGACCGCGAGCCCACCCCAGGGGCCGCGCAATACCAGGGGTAATCGATGTTGGACGCTGGTCATTCGATGCCTTCCTCGTGCCCGCTTCGCCGGCGGTTCATCGAATCGGCGCGGGGAGTTCCGTAATGTGACGAATCGGCTCGGCTCGGGGTTTCTCCCGATACCGGGCCACCGGCGCAGATTCGGGGGGCCGCTTCCACGTCGGATCTGGCGCACCAGCCGTCACATTTTCGATCTGCTTACGCCATCCTCAGTACAGGCCGCACAACACAGGAAGCACCCGCGTCCGGGTGAGAAGGAGCCGACTCACATGTCCCAACGATCCCAGAGGGATCGCGAGCGCGCACTCGACGACGCGCTCGAAGGGTCGGGGTTGGCAGACTCGTCGGGGGCTCCGGAGGACGCCGAGTTCGAGCGCCTCGTGGCGCTCGCCGGCGAAGTGCGCGCCCTCGGCGACTCGCTCCCGGACATCGATGAGCGGCGGATCTGGCTCACGGTGCGTGCCGGGATGCTCAGGGAGCCGCAGCGCTCGGTGGCCGCGGGCCTCTGGGCCCGACTTCTGCCATGGGCGA
>CADEHD010000087.1 GCA_902827055.1 uncultured Chloroflexota bacterium
TAGCCGTAGTACAGCCCGCGCTTCGCGACCTGCGCGAGCGGTCGAGGGCTGGTCGGTGCGGCGGGGGCGGCGATGGCCGCCCCAGAGCGCGCGGCGCCGAGGTCCCCGGCTGCCGCGAAAGCGCTCGCCTGCGTCGCACCCGAGGCCGGTGCGGGGAGCTCTCGACCCCGCCGCGCACGGGCACGCACCACGCGAGGGGGCAGCGGGGGCCGCTCCTCCTCGGGGACCATGTAATCGCGAGTGACCGCTGGATCCTTCGCCGGGCGAGGACCCATGTAGTCGCGCCAGGGTGCGCGCTTCGAGGTCATAACCGCCTCCGTCTGCTCGCAGGCTAGCACCGCGTCAGCGCTGTCGCGTAGGGCGAACCCCTCGGATACCCCTCAGATCCGCGCGTGCGCGGTACGCCGAGGCGTGTTGCTAGCGGGTTCCCGCCGCCGCCCGGCGGAGGCGCGGAATCGAGATCGAGGCGCGCGTGACCAGCACGTTCGGGCGGTTCACGAACTCCTCCTCGATCCGGTCCCCCGTCCGGTTGTGGAGGAAGCGCTGCCACCAGTGCTCCGGGTCGAACTCGGGGACCACGATGGTGAGCATGGTGCCGGGCGCCAGGTCCAGCCCGTCGATGTATGCCCGGAGTGGCCCGAGGAAGGTCCGATACGGGGACTCGATGGTGACCAGCGGGACGTCCGGGAAGACGCGTTGCCAGCGCTCCTCGTAGGCCGCGATGTCCTCGCGGGTCAGCCGCGCGATATGGACCGCCGTGACGGCACTCGAGATGCGGCGTGCGTACTCGACGGCCCGCGTGGCGTTCAGGTTGATGGAGCGCACCGGCACAATCATCGGTTGGCTCGACAGCTGCGTCGGCCGCGGGAGCGGCTGGTATCCCTCGTCGGGCAGCGCGAGCAGCGCGTCGACACCGTCGTAGTGTCCTCGGATCGCGTGTAGCCCGGCCACGAGGGCGGGGATCAGCACCAGCACGAACCACGCGCCGTGCGTGAACTTCGTGGAGGCGACGACGACGGCCACGACACCCGTGAGCAGCGCCCCGAAACCGTTGATGGCGGCGGCGCGTTGCCAGCCCGGACCCTGCTCCTTGCGCCAGTGGAAGTACATGCCGCCCTGGGACAGCGTGAACGCCATGAACACCCCCACCGCGTACAGGGGGATCAGGCGGTGCTCATCGGCCTGGAAGGCGAT
This sequence comes from uncultured Chloroflexota bacterium, assembly GCA_902827055.1. Lineage (GTDB taxonomy): Bacteria > Chloroflexota > Dehalococcoidia > UBA2979 > UBA2979 > RBC038. Next base: position 1,195 of record CADEHD010000087.1, read on the forward strand.
GAGGATGGCGCCCGAGATGATCGCCAGGGCGATGATGCCGAACGAGAACGTCAGGCGGTCGCCGATGAAGGCGAACTGCCTCGGCATGTAGCCGTCCCGCGCGAGGATCGACGACAACCGCGGGAAGTCGTTGAACGCCGTGTTTGCGGCGAGCATCAGGACCAGCGCCGTGCCCGCCTGGAGCGCGTAGTACGCGACGTTCTCCCCGCCGAATACCAGGCGCCCGGTCTGCGAGATCACCGAGTCGTTCTCGACCGGGGTGATCCCCAGGCGCACTGCGAGGAACGTCGCTCCCATGAAGAACGCACCGAGGATGACGGCCATCCATGCCATCGTGATGGACGCGTTCTTCCACTCGGGGGCGCGGAACGCGAGCACGCCGTCGGCAATCGCCTCCACGCCCGTGAGTGCGGTCGCCCCAGACGCGAACGCGCGGAGCAGCAGCCAGATGCCGATGGTGGCCGTCGCCTCCTCGATGTGGTCCGGCACGCGCGAGGTGGTGAGCGTGGCACCATCGATGCCGATCACGAGGCGCGCCAGCCCGAACGCGATCATGCCGCCGAACACGGCGATGAAGAAGTAGGTCGGGATAGCGAACACGGTGCCCGACTCGCGGACCCCGCGCAGGTTCACGACGGTGATCAGCACCAGCGCCACGATCGCGATTGGCACGCGGAACGGGATCAACTCGGGGAAGGCGGAGACGATCGCCAGCGACCCCGCGGAGATGCTCACCGCGACGGTCAGGACGTAGTCAGTCAACACTGACGCGGCGGCCACGAGCCCCGCCATCACGCCCAGGTTCTCCCGCGCCACGATGTACGACGAGCCGCCGCCGGGGTACGCCCGGACGGTCTGGCGGTACGACACCACGACCATGACGAGGAGCAACGTGATCGCGAGGGCGGCGGGGAGCGACAGCGCGAGCGCCGCGGGCCCGGCGACCACGAGCACGATGAGGATCTGCTCCGTCGCGTAGGCCGTGGACGACAGGGCGTCCGAGGCGAAGATCGCCAGCGCCTTCTTGTTACTGAGCCGCTCGTGCGCCTCGGCCTCCGAGGTCAGCGGCCGTCCGAACAGCCACTGGCGGAAGCCCCAGATCGCGCGCCCCACGGCCGAGGGCGGACGGTCCGCCGTCTCGGTGGCCTGGAGCCGCCCACCCGAGGCGTACCGCAGGACCTGGTCGCGCGTCCGCGATACACGAACGCGTCGCGTACCGATCTGCTCGCCCCGGACGATCCGGCGGCTGCGCGTCCGGGGCTGCAATGGAGTCGGAGCCGCAGACCCCTCGGATGAGGACTGCGGCTCCGTGTCTTCGGTCGCCATTGGTGGCCTCGACTAGTGAGCGAGCACCGCGAGGAGCAGGAGAGCCACGATGTTCACGATCTTGATCATCGGGTTGACGGCGGGACCGGCGGTGTCCTTGTACGGGTCACCCACTGTATCGCCGGTAACGGCTGCGTGGTGGGCTTCCGAGCCCTTGCCCCCGAAGGCGCCGGTCTCGATGTACTTCTTCGCGTTGTCCCAGGCAGCGCCACCGGATGTCATCGACAGCGCGACGAACACGCCGGTCACGATCGACCCGAGAAGCATCGCGCCGACGGCGGTCAGGGCCGCGGCCTGGTCGCGCACCAGCAGGATCGCGAAGTACAGGACGACTGGCGCTGCCACGGGGAGCAGCGACGGGACGATCATCTCCCGGATGGCGGACTTGGTGAGGAGGTCAACTGCGCGACCGTAGTCCGGACGCGTGGTGCCCTCCATGATGCCGGGCATCTCGCGGAACTGGCGGCGCACCTCGACGACGACCGCCGCGCCCGCGCGACCGACCGCCATCATTGCCATCGCGCCAAAGAGGTACGGCAGCATCCCACCGATGAACAGGCCAACGACCACGAGCGGGTCGGACAGCTCGAAGTTGACCTGTCCCGCCTGCTCCGGGAAGAACCGATCGATGTCCTGCGTGTACGCGGCGAACAGGACCAGCGCCGCCAGGGCGGCGGAGCCGATTGCGTAGCCCTTGGTGACGGCCTTCGTGGTGTTGCCGACCGCGTCGAGGGCGTCCGTGACAGTGCGGACTTCCTCGGGCATCCCGGCCATCTCGGCGATACCACCGGCGTTGTCCGTGACGGGGCCGTAGGCGTCGAGCGCGATGACCATGCCGGCCAGCGCCAGCATCGTGGTCGCGGCCAGCGCGATGCCGAACAGACCGCCGTTGAGGAACGCCACGATGATCGCGACGCAGATCACGAGGATCGGAAGCGCGGTCGCCTCCATGGACACGGCCAGACCCTGGATGATGTTAGTCGCGTGGCCGGTCGTCGACGCCTCGGCGATGGCGCGCACCGGGCGGTAGCGGGTGGCGGTGTAGTACTCGGTAATCCACACGATGAGGCCGGTGACCGCCAGGCCGAGAAGGCAGCAGATGAACAGGCTCATCCCGGTGTAGCTCACGCCATCAATCTCGACGACTCCGTCGAGCGGCACCACGTTCGTAACCGCGACGTAGACCAGACCGACCGAGATGAGTCCGGTGACGATGAGGCCCTGGTACAGCGCCTGCATGATGGAGGTGGAGCCACCAATCATGCGCACGAAGTAGACGCCCACCACGGACGCCGCGATGCAGAGGCCGGAGATCACCAGCGGCAGCATCATCATCTGCAGCTGCAGCGCGCCCTCGAATGAGAGGGCGGCGAGGACCATCGTGGCGACGATGGTGACGACGTAGGTCTCGAACACGTCGGCTGCCATGCCCGCGCAGTCGCCGACGTTGTCACCCACGTTGTCGGCGATGACCGCCGGGTTACGCGGGTCATCCTCGGGGATGCCTGCCTCCACCTTGCCAACGAGGTCGGCGCCGACGTCAGCGCCCTTGGTGAAGATGCCGCCACCGAGGCGGGCGAAGATCGAGATCAGCGAGCCACCGAAGGAGAGCCCGACCAGGCCCTCGAGGATCGGGTTGATGTCGTCCGGGAACCACGAGCGCAGGAGCGCGTAGTACCCGACGACGCCCAGGAGGCCCACCGCCACCACGAGGATGCCGGTCACGGAGCCTGCCCGGAACGCCAGCGTCAGCGCAGGCCCGAGGCCCTGTGTGGCGGCCTGCGCCGTGCGCACGCTGGAGCGTACGGAGACGTTCATGCCGATGTAGCCCGCGAGCCCGGACAACGTCGCACCCAGCACGAATCCGGCCGCGACGTGCGTGCCCAGCTGTACTGCCAGCAGTACGGCCACCACCACGCCCACGATCGCAATCGTGCGGTACTGGCGATTCAGGTAGGCGCTCGCGCCCTCCCCGATTGCCCCGGAGATCTCCATCATGCGAGCTGTGCCGGCGCTACCTGCCAGCACCGTGCGTACCGTGATCCCGCCGAAGGCGAGTCCCAGCACGCCAAAGGCGGCTACAAATGCGTACGAGTCCATACCCTGCTTTTACCTCGATCTCGGCTGCCTGCGGCCGGGTGCCGGGGGCATCGACGCCCCTCCGGACCGCGTCTTGCGGCGGGGCGGACTGTACCACGGGGGATCCCTAGGCCCCAGCGGGCGGCGCGGGTCGCGGACCGGTCCGAATCTGACCGCCGCGAGGATTCGGACTCTGAGTTCGCCCTGACAACATGTCCCATATCGCCTGACCGCGATTGTGATGGTGCCGCGCCCACCGAGCATTACTTCGATGCGTTACCCGGATGCATCATCGCGATGCCCGCTCCGCAGCTCATGGTGAGGGCCCAGTGCACACGTTCGAGGTCGATCACCTGGCACGCCTTGTCGAACTGAGCGATGACCTCATCTCAGTCGGTGGTGCCGATGGCTACTTTCACCGCGTCAGCCCGTCGTGGACGCGTACGCTCGGCTGGGACGAGCGCACCCTCCTCGAACGCCCCTTTGCGAGCTTCATCCACCCTGAGGACACGGTTATCACGACTCGCCAGATCCGCCGCGTGCTCCGCGGTCGGCGGCTGGTCCGGTTCGCGAGCCGCTTCCAGCATCGCGATGGGACGTACCGCTGGCTGCGCTGGAACGTCGCGCCGTCGCCGGACTCGGCGTTCGCCTACGCGATCGCGCGCGACATCACCGAGGCGCAGGCGCTCCGTGACCATATCGAAGCGCAGACCGCGCTGCTTCGCGCGACCGAGCAGCGCCTGGCGACTGAGGTGGCGCACGCGCGCGACGTCCAGCAGGCGTTCCTCTCGACGAGTCCGCTCGTGCAGTCGTGGGTCGAGGTGGCGGGGCGCTGCATCGCGTCGCACGAGATGTCTGGTGACTTCCTCGACTGGCGCGAGCTGGCGACGGGTGAGGTGTCGGTCGGCGTGGGCGATGTGATGGGAAAAGGGGTCGCGGCGGCGCTCCTGATGGCGACGACGCACGCGTTGCTGCGGTCGCCCGATGTCCTGGCGAGGGCCTCCTCGGAGCCCGCGCGCCGCCTCGACTGGATCAACGCGTCGCTCGCGGGATACCTCGGGGCATCGGGCAGGTTCGTCACCGCCTTCCACGCCACGTGCGACCGTGACGGCGTGGTGCGGTACGTCGATGCCGGACACGGGCTGGCGGCGGTTCGGCGCTCCGACGGCAGCATCGAGGCGTTGCCCGGGCCTGGTGGGCTGCCGCTCGGCATCGCGCCGGGGTCTCCGTATCGCGCCGGCGAGGTGTTCCTGTGGCCGGGCGATGTCCTGGTCGTGGCCACGGATGGCCTTCGCGATGTCCTGGGCGCCGTTGGCCACGGTGACTGGCTGGCGCACCTGCGCTCGGCGGTCTCCGACTGGACGAGCGCGGGCGCCATCACCGAGGACGTCGTGCTCTGGGCGGAGTCGGCGACGCTCGGCGCGGGCGCGCCCGATGACCTGTCGGTGCTCGTCCTTGTGTACCGCGGCGATCCGCTGGCGTGTTCGCCGGCGCAGTACGCGATCACCCTCGATGCAACGCCGGAATCCCTCGACCGCGCGCGGAGGTGGGCGACCCGTCGGATCAGCGCGGCGGGCGGTGACCCGGACGGAGCGCGCCCGTTCGTGCTCGCCCTCCACGAGGTGCTGGCGAACGTCATCGAACACGCGCGCCCGGCGAGCCTGCGGGTGCGTCTCGACGTGCACCGGACGCCGGGGGGGCTGAGCTGCGAGGCGGCGGTCGAGGACGACGGCGCCACCTTCGTGGAGCCGTCGGGAGCGCCTCCCTCGCCCGATGGTGGGAGAGGCCTTGCGATCTGTCGCGCGGCGCTCGACGAGTTCGCGTATCACCGCTCGACCGGCGTGAACCACTGGCGGCTCGTGTCACACGTGGGGATGACGTTGGACGGCGAGCGCGAGGCCGACCGGGCCACAGCACAAGGAGAGGACGCGACCATGATCACCGGGATGACCGGCAGGCTCAGCGGCGGTGAGATCGTCGTCGAGGAGGTAGCAGGCCGCCTCGATCTGGCCACCGCGGACACCGAGCAGCTGCGACTGCGCGCGCGTGCCGCCTCGGCGCAGCGCCTGATTCTGCGGCTCGGCGGTCTCGAGTTCATCGACTCATCGGGGATCGGGATGCTGGTCGTGCTGCAGCGCGACCTGCAGGCGCGCGGTGGCAGCCTGCTGCTCGCCGAGGCGCCGGCGCAGGCCCGCATGGCGCTTCGGCTCACGCGGCTCGACTGGCTCCTCCCGTGCTTTGACACGCTCGAGGACGCTCTCGCCGCCTAAGGAGGTCGAGCTGCGGTCTGGCCTCGCAGCCCGCGCTCCCTCTCGGGGGATGTTCGAGCGCGCAGGATGCCGCTGGCATGCCGGCTCCCCATGCCGGCTCCCCATGCACTGGCGGTGATTACTGGCGTGTATGCTCTCGCGGCTGAGCGGGAGGGCATTCGTGGCTGCAGCTGTGGCGTACCCGGCGTATAGCGACCTGATCCTGGAACTTCGCGACCACGTGGCGATCGTGACGTTGAACCGCCCGGAGCGGCTCAACGCGATCAGCCCGAACCTCGTGCACGAGTTGCTCGACATCGCCGAGCGCTCCGCGCGTGACGACGAGGTCCGCGTGCTGCTCGTGACCGGCGCGGGGCGCGCCTTCTGTGCCGGCGCCGACCTGCAGGCTTCCGCCGAGGATCGCAACCTCGATGTCGAGCTCGACGCCCGCGATGGGTACCGGCGCATGATCCAGGGCCCGATCGGACACTGGGGCGTCCTCTACTCGGCGCTCGGGCACTATCCCAAGCCGATGATCGCGGCGGTCAACGGGGTCTCGGCTGGTGCGGGCTTCTCGCTGGCGCTGGCCGCCGACATTCGCATCGCCTCGACGCAGGCGCGCTTCATCTCGGTGTTCATCCGGCGCGGGCTCGTCCCGGACACGGGGACCTCCTATCACCTGCCGCAGCTCATCGGCCGCGGGCGCGCCATCGAGATGCTCATGACGGGTGACGAGGTGGACGCGGCGACGGCCGACAAGTGGGGGCTGGTGAACCGCGTGGTGGAGCCCGACGACCTGGTGCCGGAGGCGGTGAAGCTGGCGACGCGACTGGCGCACGGCCCCACCGTGGCCATCGAGCTGACGAAACGCCTCGTGAGCGATCTGACCCGGGGCGGCCTGGACGTACACTGGCAGAACGAAGCGTGGGCGGGCACGCGGCTGCAGCGGCCGGAGGACTCGGGCGAAGGCCGTGCCGCCTTCCTCGAGCGCCGCGAGCCGCGCTGGACGGGCCGCTAGACCAGCCCCGCCGCATCATCGACGTCCACAGCGAGCAGAGGGAACCCGGGTTGAGGGTCGGTTCGTTCGCGTCTCGGGCTTCCGATGGAGGATCGGGCGGCGGCAGGTCACGGTGGATCGTGGCCCTGGCGGGCATCGGGGCGCTGGTCGCCGTCGGCGCCGCCTGGTGGGGTCTCGCGCCACCTGGGGCCTCCACCGAGGGCCCGGCAGCCATGGTCGCCGCGAACACGCCC
>CADEHD010000088.1:0-4861 GCA_902827055.1 uncultured Chloroflexota bacterium
GAGGATGACAAGAACTAACGCGGCGCCGGCCGCCAGCGAGAGGGCCACCAGCCACGAGGCGCCAACGGCCCACGCCAGGAGCGCCACACCCGCCACGATGAGCACGAGGGACCGAGGTTGGAGCGTCATGGTTCACCTCCAGGGTGATGTGCCACATTCATCGTAGTCGTTATCCGGGGCCAGCTGCGGCGGGCCGGCGGAACGCGCTCGAGGAATCCACGTCGCGACTCCCGTGGCGTATCATGGGGACATCGTGGCTCCGGCCACGAGGACATTGGTAGTCACAGATGTGACGTCGAACGGGACTAGTACGTCGCCACGCGGGGCCACAGAGAGCCGGGGAGGCTGAGAGCCCGGCGCCCGCCAGCAGCGACCGAATGGACCCGGGAGTCTCGGCCCGAACGGCCGCGCCACCCCTCGAGGGCGGCACGCGGCCCAGTAGACGCCGACGGTGCGGGCGCCGTTATCCAGGCCCAGGGCATCGCCCCGCACGTGCTCGATGTTGTCGAGCGCGGACCGGCGGCCGTGCCTGGCTGAGCGCACCGGGACCCCTCGAGGGGCTGCGGTGCGGTATACGGGTGGCACCGCGAGGACCATCGCCCCGTGCGATGGTCCTTTTTGATTGGCGGGGCGAGCGGCACTCGACAGGCGGGTGCCACACTGGTTCTGCACGGTGAGGAACGGGAGACTGCGATGGCTGCGACGCGACACCCGGCTGGCCTGCTCGCGATCGGCCGTGGCTGGTGGTGGCGCGCCTCGTTGGAGCGCCCGCTGACCCCATGCTCGATGCAGTTCGGAGCCGAACGATGACAACGACCTTCCTCAGCGACACCACGCCCGCCCTCGCCGATGTGCGCAAGATGGTCGGGCAGGGCACCGTGGTGCCGATCTACCGCGAAGTCCGCGCCGACCTCGAGACGCCGGTGTCGGCGTTCCTGAAGGTGGCCCGCGGACGGTTCTCGTTCCTGCTCGAGTCCGTCGAGGGCGGGGAGCGCGTCGGGCGCTACTCGTTCATCGGGACCGAGCCGTTCCGAGTGCTCTCCGCCAACCACGAGGACGGCGACCCGCTGATCGAGATCGAGGGTGAGCTCGCGCGGCATCGAGCGGTGCGCGTGCCCGGGCTGCCGCGCTTCCACGGGGGCGCCGTCGGGTACCTGGGCTACGAGACCGTGGGCCATTTCGAGCCGCGGGTGGGCTCGCCCGAGCGCGACGCGCTGGGTGTCCCCGAGTCGTGGCTGATGTTCACGGACACCCTGCTGGTGTTCGACCACCTGATGCACACGATCAAGGTCGTCTCGCACGTGCGCCTCGATGGCGACATCGACGCCTCGTACGAACAGGCGCGCTGGAAGATCGAGCAGCTCATCGGCCGCCTTGCGCAGCCGCTGGCGGCGCTGCCGTACGAGCCGCAGCGCGGACCGAGCGGTCGCGCCGTGACCTCGAACTGGGACCGCGACGAGTACCTGCGCGCCGTCGAGCGCTGCAAGGAGTACATCTACGCCGGCGACATCATCCAGGTGGTGCTCTCGCAGCGCTTCTCGCGGGAGACCGGCGCGCACCCCTTCGAGGTCTATCGCAGCCTGCGGGCGATCAACCCCTCGCCGTACATGTACTTCCTCCAGTTCGACGACACGTACATCGTGGGCGCCTCGCCCGAGCTGCTCGTGAAGGTCGAGGACGGGCGGGTCGAGAACCACCCGATCGCCGGGACGCGCCCCCGGGGCGCGACCCCCCTCGATGACCAGCGGCTCGCCGAGGAGTTACGTCACGACCCGAAGGAGCTCGCCGAGCACGTGATGCTGCTCGACCTCGGCCGGAACGACGTCGGTCGGGTGGCGGAGGCGGGGAGCGTCCGCGTCACCCAGCAGTTCGACCTCGAGTTCTACTCGCACGTGATGCACCTCGTCAGCCACGTCGAGGGCCAATTGCGGCGCGACGTGTCGCCGTACGAGGCGCTGCGGGCGAGCTTCCCGGCGGGGACCGTGTCGGGCGCGCCCAAGATCCGCGCGATGGAGATCGTGGCAGAGCTCGAGCCGGACCGGCGCGGGCCATACGCCGGAGCCGTGGGCTTCTTCGACATGTCCGGCAACCTCGAGACATGCATCACGATTCGGACGCTGGTGATGAAGGACGGGTGGGCGCACGTCCAGGCCGGCGGCGGCATCGTCTACGACTCCGACCCGGTGAAGGAGTTCGAGGAGACCGAGCACAAGGCGCGCGCGCTGCTGCGCGCCATCGACGACGCCGAGCGCGGCGAGGGCGGGGCGCCCACCGCCTCGCTGGGGTACTGACGTGCCCGGCCCCGAGATCGCGGCGGCGGCGCTCCTGATTCGCGAGGACGGCCGCGTGCTACTGGTCCAGCACCACGAGTCGCACGCCGAGTTCGCGGGCAACTGGTCGTTGCCCATGCACGTGATGCGCGAGGAAGAAGTCGCGGAGGAGGCCCTCGAGCGGCTGCTCCGGGACGTGCTGCACGTCCAACCCGGCCCGTACGAGTTCGCGGAGACTGTGTACCTGAGTGGCACGGGCGGCGGGAACTACATCGTCAACGTGTTCACGTGCGTCGAGTGGGCGGGCGAACCTCGCTACGCCGACCGAGCCTACGCGGATGCGGCCTGGACGCACCCCGCCTCGCCGGGGGCGCTCACGGTGCAGCCCGAGGTGCGCACGTTCCTCTACCAGGCCTTCGATGGCGACACGGAGTACGACGCCGCGAAGGGGCGCAGCACCGAGGACCTCGAGGACGCGCTCATGTCGTCCCGGCTCGAGCTGATCTACGCCTACAACTCGATCGACCCGCTCCTGCGGGAGCAGACGCTCGAGTCGGGGTGGTCGCCCGTGGACGTGCTGTCGCATGCCGCCGACGTCGAGGCGTACTACCTGGACGAGGCGCTGCGGCTGCTGACGCCCGGCCACACGTGGCGCGCGTTCAACACCGAGCAGTGGGAGGCGGGACGGCGGTTCCGCCCTCCGGAGGAGGCCACGGCAGCGCGCGCGCGGCTGGAGGCGGTGCGGATGGCCACCCTCGAGTGGCTGGCCGGCGCACCGGCCGAGCAGCTGGCGACGTTCGGGAACCACGCCGAACGCGGGGTGACCACCGTCGCCGATCGCATCGAGAAGATCGCTCGCCACGAGCGCGAGCACGCCGAGCAACTGGGCCGCATGCGGGATGCCGGGCAGGTCATGGGAGGCGCAGCCTCGCCGATGCCCGACCGCGAGCCCTGACGAACACGCCGACAAGCGACACAGGACAGGCGCCATGCTGCTGCTCATCGACAACTACGACTCGTTCACGTTCAACCTGTACCAGTACCTCGCCGAGCTGGGGGCGGACATCGAGGTGCATCGCAACGACGAGATCAGCGTCGAGGACTGCCTCGCGATGCGCCCGGACCACATCGTGATCTCGCCGGGGCCGTGTTCTCCGGCGGAGGCCGGCATCTCGGTGGACCTCGTGCGACGCGCGGCGGGCACGGCGCCGCTGCTCGGCGTATGCCTGGGACACCAGAGCATCGGGGAGGCGTTCGGCGGCGTGGTCCGCTCGGCGGGCGAGATCATGCACGGCAAGACCTCGATGATCACGCACGACGGGAAGGGCGTGTTCGCGGGCCTGCCCAACCCGTTCGAGGCGATTCGCTACCATTCGCTCGCGATCGCGCCGGACACCGTCCCGCCCGAGCTCGAGGTCACGGCGCGCTCCGAGAGCGGCGTGATCATGGGCGTGCGACATCGGACGCTGCCCGTGGAGGGCGTGCAGTTCCACCCGGAGTCGATCATGACGACGGTCGGCCACGACCTGCTGCGGAACTTCCTGAACATGCGCGTTCCCGAGGCGGCCGCCCGATGATCCGCGAGGCCATCATCGCGCTGGTCGATGAGAACCGACACCTCAGCGAGGCCGAGGCCGCCGAGGTGATGCGCGAGATCATGGAGGGGCAGGCCACCGAGGCCCAGTTCGGGGCGTTCGTCACCGCGCTCCGCCTGCGCGGCGAGAACGTCGACGAGATCACGGGCATGGCCCGCGTGATGCGGGAGAAGGCCCTCCCCGTCGAGGTGCGGCGGCGGCCGTTGCTGGACACCTGCGGCACCGGCGGCTCCTCGAGGAAGGTGTTCAACGCCTCGACAGCGGCGGCGTTCGTGGCTGCGGCCGCGGGCGCCACCGTCGCCAAGCACGGCAACCGCGCGATGACCTCGCAGTCCGGGGCGGCCGACCTCCTCGAGGCGCTGGGGGCGCAGATCGCGCTCACGCCCGAGCAGGTGGCGTCGGTCATCGAGCAGACGAGCGTGGGGTTCATGTTCGCGCCCGCGTTCCACCCGGCGATGAAGTTCGCGGGCCCGCTCCGGCCGCAGATCGGCATCCGCACCGTCTTCAACATCCTGGGTCCGCTCACCAACCCCGCAGGGGCGAACTGCCACGTGATGGGGGCAGCAAGCGCCGAACTCGCGGAGCGGCTGGCGCAGGTGCTCGCGCGACTGGGGATGCGCCACGCCCTGGTGGTGGCGGGGAGCGACGGACTCGACGACATCACCGTGACGGGGCCCACGGCGGCGTTCGAGGTACGCGGCAGCGAAGTCACCGCGCGGACGATCACCCCGGCAGAGATGGGCCTCTCGACGCATCCGTTCGAAGCCATCGAGGGGGGAACGCCGCAACAGAACGCGACGATCCTCCGCCACGTGCTGAACGCGGAGGGGCCGCCCGCCGTGCGTGACCTCATCCTCGCGAATGCGGCGGCGGGGCTGTATGTCAGCGGGCTCGCCTCGAGTCTGCGGCAGGGCGTCGACATGGCCCGACGCGCCATCGACAGCGGCGACGCCGCCTCGCGCGTCGGTGCGTTCGTCGCGGCCACGCGTCGCGCCC
>CADEHD010000088.1:4871-8006 GCA_902827055.1 uncultured Chloroflexota bacterium
CGAGCAGCTGGCGATGGACCGCGCCGCCGTGCCGCGGGCCGCTCTCGAGGAGCAGGCGGGGGCGCAGCCCGCGCCGGTCGACTTCGCCACGCGGCTCCGAGGTGGGACGCCGAAAAGCCCGCGGGGGTCGAGACTGCGACTCGTGGCCGAGATCAAGCGCGCGTCGCCCTCGAAGGGCGTGTTCGACGCCACCCTCGACGCCGCCGTCCAGGCACGGCGGTACGCCGAGGCAGGCGCCGCTGCGATCTCGGTGCTCACTGAGCCGGCGTTCTTCCAGGGGAGCCTGGGTGACCTGCGTGCCGCACGCGGCGCGTTCGCCCTCGATGCGGACCGCCCGTCCCTCCTCCGCAAGGACTTCCTCTTCGATGAGTACCAGGTCATCGAGGCCCGCGCGGCCGGCGCCGACGCGCTACTGCTCATCGCGATGATGCTGGAGCCCGAGACGCTGCGTGGGCTGCTGGCCTGCACGCACGCGGCGGGGCTGACCGCGCTCGTCGAGGTGCACGACGAGGCCGAGCTGCGTGTCGCCATCGATGTCGGGGCGCGCGTGCTGGGCGTGAACAACCGGGACCTGCGCACCTTCGCGGAGGACCTCGGGACCTTCGAACGCCTCGCACGCCTGGCGCCACCGGAGGTGACACTGGTCGCCGAGTCGGCGATCAAGACGGCCGCCGACGCCCGGCGGATGGCGGACGCCGGGGCGCATGCGATCCTCGTCGGGGAGGCACTGGTGCTGTCCGGCGACGTGGAGACCACGGCGCGCGCGCTGCAGCTTGCGGATGACGGCCTATGACCCGCAACCACGGGGGCAGCACGACCATCGAGCAATCGAGCGCAACGGGATAACGGAGTGCAGATGACCATCGTGAAGATCTGCGGGAACCGCACACCCGATGACGTGATCGCGGCGGCCGAGGCCGGCGCGGACCTGGTGGGGATCGTCTTCGCGGAGTCGCGACGGCGCGTCGACATCGCCGAGGCACAGGCGATGGTGCGCGCCCTCGGCAGGCCGCTGCACGAGCACGAGATGGACATGCCGCCGCCGGTCCAGTCCCACGTCCGTGAGCACGTCGGGGAGTGGTTCCGCCACGGCGCGCAGGTCATCGAGGGCCACCTGCGCACGAAGCGCCCCCTCACCGTGGGCGTGTTCGCCGACCAGCCCGTCGAGGAGGTCAACGAGATCGCCCTCGAGGCGGGTGTCGACCTCGTCCAGCTCTCCGGCGATGAGTCATGGGAGGTGTGCCTGCTGGTGGCGCGTCCCGTGATCCAGGTGGTGCACGTGTCGCCGCTCGATTCCCCGTCCGACCCGCTCGCTCAGGTGGAGCCGGGGTTCGCGCTGGCGCTGATGCTCGATTCGGCGCACGGCCAGTACCGGGGCGGCTCCGGCCAAGCGTTCGACTGGGACGTGGCGCGCGAGGTCGCCTCGCGGGTCCCGATGCTGCTCGCGGGTGGCCTCTCGCCGGAGAACGTCGCCGAGGCGATCGAGCGGGTGCGGCCGTGGGGCGTCGACGTCTCCTCGGGGACCGAGACCAACGGAGCGAAGGACTACGCGCGGGTGCGCGCATTCATCGAGGCGGTACACGCAGCATGACCACTCCGACGCGCCCGAGCCCCGTGCCGGATGCCGGCGGCCACTTCGGTGAGTTCGGCGGCAAGTTCGTCCCCGAGACCGTCATGCCCGCGCTGGGCGAACTGGAGATCGCGTACGCCGAGGTGCAGCGGGACCCCGCCTTCCACGCCGAACTCGACCACCTCCTCGCGACGTACGTGGGGCGCCCGACGCCGCTGACCCGCGCCCACCGCCTGGAGGCATCGCTGGGTACGAGCGCGCGGATCTACCTCAAGCGGGAGGACCTGGCGCACACGGGCGCGCACAAGATCAACGCCGCGCTCGCGCAGGGCCTCCTCGCGAAGCGCATGGGCAAGCGTCGCATCGTCGCGGAGACCGGGGCCGGACAGCACGGCGTGGCGACGGCGACCGTGTGCGCCCTCCTCGGGCTGGACGCCGTCGTGTACATGGGCGCCGAGGACATCCAGCGCCAGGCGCTCAACGTCTTCCGGATGAAGCTCCTGGGGGCGGAGGTGCGCCCGGTGGACGCGGGGTCGCGGACGCTGAAGGACGCAACCAGCGAGGCGATTCGCGACTGGGTCACGAACGTGCGAGACACGTACTACCTCATCGGCAGCGCGGTGGGACCCCACCCCTACCCGGCGATGGTGCGCGACTTCCAGGCCGTGATCGGGCGCGAGACCCTCGAGCAGCTGCGCGCCATCGAGGGGCGCGCGCCGAGCGTGGCCATCGCGTGCGTGGGCGGCGGGTCGAACGCCATCGGCCTGTTCTACCCGATGCTCGACGAGCCCGTGCGCCTGATCGGCGTCGAGGCTGCCGGGGAGGGGCTGACCGGCCGGCACGCCGCGCCGCTGAACGCGGGCCGCCCGGGCGTCCTCCACGGGGCGCGCTCGTACCTGCTGCAGGACCAGTACGGGCAGGTCCTCGAGGCGCATTCGATCTCGGCCGGACTCGACTACCCGGGGGTGGGTCCGGAGCACTCCTGGCTCAAGGTCACCGAGCGCGCCGAGTACGGCGCCGTGACGGACGCCGAGGCGCTGGCGGCACTGCAGCACCTGAGCCGCACCGAGGGCATCATCCCCGCCCTCGAGTCGGCGCACGCGATCGCGCACCTGATGCACGTCGCGCCGTCCTTCGGGCCGGACGACCTCGTCGTCGTGAACGTGAGCGGCCGCGGAGACAAGGACATGGGCACCGTCGCGCAGGCCCTGGGGGTCACCCTCTAGCCATCGCGTGGACCTCGTGGTGCCTTTGTCCGGGAATGCCTCCGATGTGGTGTTCCTCGAGAGGTGCGGCGCGCGCCGACTTGTGCAAGTGGGGCCGGAGGGCGTCCGGGGCCGGTGCGTCCCCTCGATGGTCGGCGGGTGTGCACCCCACGCCGGTCGAGGCTGGCACCGCGGGCTGCGTCGATCCTGCAGCCTGCCCGCCCTGCGCGAGGGAAGCCTCGCGCTCGACGGGCGGAACGCGAACGTGGGTATGGCGCTGGCGGGCGTGCGGCCTACGTCATCGGTGGGCCGGAGGCTGCTCGATTCGGGCTGGATGGTGGACGGCTGGCCCTTCGACAG
>CADEHD010000089.1:0-3561 GCA_902827055.1 uncultured Chloroflexota bacterium
AGCGGACGGCATGTCGGCCCGACCGCTGCAGCGGCGTTCCTGAAGGTGCCCGACCAGATCTTCGAGAGTCTCCAGGCGCAGCGTCCCGAGGTCCAACGCGACGTACCGGAGCGCGTCCAGACGCTCCGGCACATCGACCCTGGTTTCTTCGCCGCGCACCCCGAGTTCCCCCACACCTCGCCCCCGAGCACGCCCGGGGTACACGTGTCCGCGCTCGAGTTCCTCTACGAGACGTCGGCGTCACTGCTGGGGTGGGACCTGCAGGAGGCGGGAGGGCAGTCGGAGTACCCGGCACGCATCGGCATCCACGAGGTGGCGATCCCGTTCATGGGCCTGCCGCTGCTCGACAACACGAGCTTCGAGCGCCTCGCCGAGACCTGCGCCGAGCTCGGTCGCTGGGAGTTCCAGCTGACGATTGCACCGCTGATCGTGGTCGGGGGGACGGGCTCGCCCGTGAACCCGATCGCCCTCTTCTAAGGCGAGCCGGCCGAGGGCCTCACCCATACCCCCCCGGTGGGGGTACACTGAGTGACGTCACCAGGGTCCCGCGAAGGGGAACACGTCGTGCAGCTCACCCTTGCCGCTCCAGACATCACGTGCGAGCACTGCATCGCCACCATCGAGCGGACCGTGAACGCCATCGAGGGCGCGCGCTTCCTCCACGGCGACGAGGCCACGAAGACCTTCGCCATCGAGGTCGCCACGGGCGGCGTACTCGACGCCGTGAGCGTGGCACTCGCGGCGGAGGGCTACCCCCTCGGCGAGGCCGGGGCGCCAGCAACCTCGGCGGCGGGTTCTGCCGACGATGCGACGTGGACGCCGACCTACCGCGTGACGAGGACGGACGTCGGTGCCGATGTGAACTACGCGTGCCCGTGCTCGTGTGAGGCAGGGTTCGCCCTCGACCGGTCGCGGAGCGAGCAGGATCCGGAGTCGTGCTGCTGCGGGCGGCAGATCCTCGTGGGACGGGACGCGGCGTCGCGGCTGCGCCACGCGCTCGGCGAGGACGAGCCGTTCCGCTACGACACCCAGTCGCTGACCATGCCGTGGGGCCAGCCCATCGAGGTCGCCCTCGCGATCCCGGTGACCGGGGCCGAGCACGGCTCGCACACCCCTCGGGCGGACTGACCGCCGCGGCAGCGTCGAACACCAGTCACCGGAGAGCGGGAGCGCACGATGGATGACCCGACCCGCACTGACGTCCTGAAACGACTCGCCTACATCGAGGGCCACCTGGCGGGCATCCGCCGCATGGTCGAGCAGGACACCTACTGCGTGGACGTACTCAAGCAGATGTACGCCGTGCGCAGGGCCATCGAGAAGACCGAAGGCAAGATGCTGCGCGGTCACGTCCACCACTGCGTCGTCGACGGCATCCACCGCGGCGACGAGGGCGTCCTCGACGAACTTGTCGAGCTCTACGAGATCGCCAACCGCTAGCCCGCCTTTCTGTTCGAGGAGGTCACGAGATGACCGCCAGCGCCCCCGCCTCCGACCAGCTCACCCGCCTCGGTATCAAAGGGATGACGTGCGCCTCGTGCGTGCGCCGCGTCGAGCGAGCGCTCAACGCGCTGCCGGGCGTCGACGAAGCGAACGTGAACCTGGCCACCGAGGAGGCGAGCATCGCCTCGCGCGTCACGATTCCCTTCGAGGCGCTGCGGGGCGCCGTCGAGAAGGCGGGCTACGAGGTTCGACTCCCCGGGGAGGATGAGCTCGAGGCCGCCGACGCCCTGGAGGCGGAGCGGCGCGCTGAGTACACCTCGCTGCGCGCGCGCAGCGCCTTCGCCCTCGGCATCGCCGCGCTGACCATGCTGGCGATGGCGCTCCACGCCAACGTCACGTGGCTGCACCACAACGTCCCCGAAACGTGGATGAACATCGCGCTGTTCGCGCTCACGCTGCCCGTCCAGCTGTGGGCAGGCTGGCGCTTCTACCAGGGCGCGTGGAACGTCGGGCGGCACGGCTCGAGTGACATGAACACGCTGATCGCGCTCGGCACGAGCGCCGCCTTCGGCTACTCGGCCGTGATCACGTTCGCGCCGCAGCTCCTGGCCGCCGCCGAGGGGGTGAGTTCCGCCGTCTACTACGACACCGCGTCGGCGATCATCGGGTTCGTCCTCCTCGGTCGCATGCTGGAGGCGCGGGCGAAGGGACAGACCACCCAGTCCGTGCGCGCCCTGATCGCGCTGCGTCCGAAGCTCGCGCGCGTCCTCGAGGACGGCCAGGAGTTCGAGATCCCCGTGTCCGCGGTGCAGCCTGGCGACATCGTCATCGTGCGGCCCGCCGAGCAGATCGCGGTGGACGGCACCGTGCTCGACGGCGAGTCCGCCGTCGACGAGTCGATGCTCACGGGCGAGTCAGTCCCGGTTGTAAAGCGAGCTGGGGACAGCGTGTTCGGCGCCACGCTCAACGGCGGCGGAGTTCTCCGCCTGCAGGCCACGGCCGTCGGCACGGACTCCGCGCTCGCCCGCATCATTCGCCTCGTGGAGGACGCCCAGGGATCGAAGGCGCCCATCCAGCGACTCGCGGACCGGATCGCGGCCGTGTTCGTGCCCGCAGTCATCGTGGCAGCCGCGCTCACGTTCCTCGGCTGGCTGCTGCTCGGCCCCGAGCCAGCTCTGACCTTCGCCCTCCTGAACGCCGTCGCCGTCCTGATCATCGCGTGCCCGTGCGCCCTCGGGCTGGCCACGCCGACCGCGATCATGGTCGGCACCGGCCGCGCCGCGCAGGCGGGAGTCCTGATTCGAGATGCCGCGGCGCTCGAGGTGGCCCGCCAGATCGACACGGTGGTACTCGACAAGACCGGCACAATCACCGAAGGCCGGCCGGAGGTCACCCACATCGAGCTCGTGGCGGGCGCACCGGTGGACGCCGCGGCGTTGCTGCGCCTCGCTGCACCCGTCGAACGAGGCTCGGAGCACCCGTACGCCGGGGCGATCGTCCGCGAGGCAGAGCGGCGCGGACTCGAGCTCGCCTGGCCAGACACGTTCCAGACGGCAGTCGGCCTCGGTGTGAGCGCCACCATCGAGTCGCGGCAGATGGTGCTCGGCAATGCGGCGCTGATGCAGCGCAGTGGCATCGACCTCGCACCGTTCGCGGTCGCCATCGCGAGCGCCGAGTCGAGGGGTGAGACGCCGCTCCTCGCCGCGCTCGACGGCGCGCCCGTCGGCGTGCTCACCGTGGCGGACCGCCTCCGCGAGTCCGTGCCGGACGCCGTCCGACACCTCCAGGGCCTGGGCGTCGACGTGGTCATGCTTACCGGCGACCGCCGCGCGACCGCCGAGGCGACGGCGCGCCTCGCCGGCATCTCGCGCGTCGAGGCGGAAGTGCGGCCGGAAGACAAGGCGCGCATCATCGGTGAGCTGCAGGCCGCGGGGCATGTCGTCGCGATGGTGGGCGACGGCATCAACGACGCGCCCGCCCTCGCGCAGGCCGACGTCGGCATCGCCATGGGGACGGGAACGGACGTCGCGATGGAAACGGCGCCGGTTACGCTGATGCGACCGGACCTGCGTGCCGTGAGCACGGCCATCGCCGCCTCGCGAGCCACCATGCGGATCA
>CADEHD010000089.1:3571-7916 GCA_902827055.1 uncultured Chloroflexota bacterium
GGATACAACATCGCACTCATCCCGGTCGCAGCGGGCCTCGGCTACGTCGTGTTCCAGGTCCTCCTCGAGGGTGCGCCGGTGCCGCCGGTGCTCGTGCCGATCTTCGGCGAACGCGGCTTCCTGAACCCGGTCGTGGCGGCGGCAGCGATGGCGCTGAGCTCGGTCTCCGTGATGGCGAACTCGCTCCGCCTCCGGCGGATGCGCCTCGCCTGAGGCCGCCCGAACGGGGGGGCCGCCAACTGCGCTAGCATCGAGGGCGTGACACTCGCCTCGCCCTCCCGCGACAGCACTCGGTACAAGCGCTGCCCCACCTGCCGGCGGGTCACGCCCGCGGACAGCCAGCGCTGCTACGAGTGCTGGAACGATGTCGCGAACACCGCGGTGCTCTCCCCCGAGGAGGGCATTCGAGCGATTGCGCGCCAGACCGCCTCCGATCTCGCCGACCAGGCGCTCGTCACGCGGCGGCGCGCCTTCTGGCGTCGCGCGCGCAAGGTCGCGATTGCGTTCGGAGCGGGCGTCATGTCCGTCGTCATCTACTTCACGTTCATCTACGCCCCTGACCCGCCGCGACCCGGGCGCGATCCGTCGATCAACATGACGGTCGCCGAGGCGCTCTGGCCGATCGACGGCCACGACCTCGGCGGGTCGCGCGCGTCGTCGTCACGGCCCGCGATCGCCGCCCCGATCGCGTGGAGCACGGCCCTCGGCAGCCCGCCGCGTGTGCCGCTGGTCGCTGGAGAGACGCTCGTGTACACCGCGCTCGAGGACGGGCGGGTGGTCGCCATCGAGCAGGCAACGGGGCGCGAGGCGTGGGCGCACGCCCTCGCCAACCCACCCATCGCCGCGCCGACGCTGGCCAGCGGGCGCCTGTTCGTGCCGCAGGTATCGGGACGCCTGCTCGTACTCGACGCCGAGTCTGGCGCGGTCGTCTTCGAGACGCCCGTGCTCCCCACCTCGTTCACCACCTCCCCGATGGTCGCGGACGGGGTCGTCTACTTGTTCGGCACCGGCGCGCTCGTCGCCCTCGATGCCAGCACCGGCGCGCCGCTGTGGCGACACGCGGTACCGGGCACGTGGGCCTTTGTGACGCCCGTGCTCGCCGGACGCCACATCGCGGTTGCGACCGGGGACCGGACGCTGATCTTCGACCGCCTGACCGGCCAGCAGACGTACTTCTACGAGTTCCGCCGCGCGCACCCGTACTCGATCACCCTCGTCGACGACACGGTGTACTCGGTCTCATCGCGCTTCGCGGCTGCGATCGACGTCACATCCGAGCGACCGTGGTGGGAGCGGTGGCGGAAGTACTGGAACCAGTTCTGGGTGTGGGGCATGGCCCCGGAGCCCCCGCCCCCGCCCTCGCTGTGGGTGACCAGCCGGCCCCCGCGCGACGGCTATCCTGTCGCGGTCGCGCCCGATCGCCTCCTGGTCGCGGGACCCACGGGCGACCTCCGAGCGATCTCCCGAGCAGACGGCGCGCCGCTCTGGCAGCAGCAGGTCGCCCCGATCATGGCCCCGCCCACCCTGACCGGCGCGGGCATCCTGGTGCTCCACGAGAACGCGCTGTCGCTGTACGCCGCCGACAATGGCGCCCTGTTGTCCACTCGACCCATAGAGGTCAGCACGCCCCTCGAGCACGTCGTGGCCACCTCGAAGGGCACGTACGTGGTCACCCAGGATGGGCAGCTGACCGCGCTCCGGTAGGTGCGTGGACCGCCTCGCGGCCCGGTTCGCGGTCGTGGCGCGCATGGCCAGCGTCATCACGGGCTGACCTAACGACAGGTTGACGTTACGGTAAGCACCCACCTACAGTCAGCCGCGTGGAAGCCGCCCTGTACGCCCTCGCCGAGCCGCACCGACGGCGCATCATGGAACTCCTCCGCGACCACGAACTCGCCGCCGGCGCGATCGCAGAGCGCTTCGAGGTCAGCCGCCCGGCGATCTCCCAGCACATCCGCGTCCTGTTCGATGCCGGACTGCTGACCGAGCGCCGCGAGGGCACGCGGCGCCTCTACCAGGCCCGGCCGGAGGGCCTCGCGAGCCTGCGCGCGTTCCTCGAGTCGTTCGGCGAAGGCACGCGCCCCACCCTCGACGGCAACGCCGCGCCACCTGCAGAGTCGCCCGCTCCAGGCCTCGCAGCTTCGGACTCGTAGCCCGGCTGCTCGCCCCCTGCCTCCCGCGCTCTCGAGTGGTGGGCGCGCGCCCTTGCGTCCACGCCGCCACCTCGTGCCGGCCAGGACGGCGCGCCCGCACTTCCCTTCCCTCGTACAATGCGCGCGTAATCCACCGCCTCCGCAGGCTCACCCCACATCGAGGAGACATCGATGGTTGATTTCGCCGACAACCCGGAGCAGGCCGCGTTCCGGACGCACGTCAAGGAATTCATCGCCACTCGCCTCCCCCCGGAGCTGAAGCTCAAGCCGGACGAGGTCCGCGGCTTCGATGAAGAGGACCCCGAGGAGAAGAAGGAAGCGCTTGGGCGCTGGCGCGCCGCTCTCACCGAGAACGGCTGGATCGCGCCGATGTGGCCGAAGGAGATCGGCGGCGCGAACCTCTCCAAGCAGGAGCAGTTCATCGTCAACGAGGAGTTCGCCGCGGCCGGGGCGCCTCGACTGACGGTGCACACCGTCGGCAGCACCATCATGGTGCACGGGTCCGAGGAGCAGAAGCGCGAGTTCCTCGCTCCGATGGTGCGCGGCGAGACCCGCTGGTGCCAGGGCTACTCCGAGCCCGGCTCGGGTTCCGACCTCGCCTCGCTGCAGACGCGCGCCGTCCGCGACGGTGACGACTTCGTGATCAACGGTCAGAAGATCTGGACCTCCGGTGCCCACCTCGCGAACATGATGTTCATGCTCGTGCGCACCGACCCGGACGCGCCCAAGCACCGCGGCATCACGTACCTCCTGCTCTCGATGGAGACGCCCGGCATCAGCGTGCGTCCCCTCAAGCAGATGTCGGAGGCCTCGGGCTTCAACGAGGTGTTCTTCGAGGACGTGCGCGTCCCGGTGCGCAACGCGGTGGGCGAGATCAACCGCGGCTGGTACGTGGGGGCGACGCACCTCGACTTCGAGCGGTCCGGCATCGGGCAGTCGGTCGGCCAGATCCAGACGCTCGACGCGCTCCGCGGCTTCCTCATCGAGGAGCGCGACCAGAAGACCGGTCGCTCGCAAATCGGCGAGAAGCCGGTCGTTCGGCACGAGCTGGCCGACCGCTACACCGAGGCCGAGGTCGCGTACTGCTTCTCGCGCCGCGTGATCTCGATGGAGGCCGCGGGCCAGATCCCAAACTACGAGTCCTCGGTGGCGAAGATGTTCAACACCGAACTCTCGCAGCGCATGGCGAGGACGGCCACGAAGACGCTCGGGCTCTACGGGGGCCTGTTCAGCGAGACGGACGATGGATACACGCCGATGAAGCGCCGCTGGTCGCGCATGTACCTCTCGACGGTGTCCGCGACGATCGCCGGCGGCACCTCCGAGATCCAGCGCAACGTGATCGCCACACGCGGGCTTGGCCTCCCTCGGGG
Organism: uncultured Chloroflexota bacterium; assembly: GCA_902827055.1. Classification (GTDB taxonomy): domain Bacteria; phylum Chloroflexota; class Dehalococcoidia; order UBA2979; family UBA2979; genus RBC038. The sequence goes on from CADEHD010000089.1 coordinate 7,098, forward strand.
CTAGCGTCCCCACCGCGGTCAGCACCAGTGAGGCCCGGCAATGCCGGGCCTCACTGCGCGCGGGACCAGTCGCGGCGTTCAGGCGGAGGGCGTCGCCGCCCAGGGGTCGTAGCTCCCGAACGTCCACACGTAGCCCTGGAGGTCGCGGCACGTGTAGTCACTGCCGCCGTAGCTCTGCGCGGTCAGCGGCAGCAGCACCTCGGCCCCGTGCGCGCGTGCTCTCGCGTAGTGCGCCTCTACGTCCGAGATGACGACGTACAGCCCGAGGTGCACCACATCACCGGGCCGCGCTGGAGGCTGCACCCACCGTCGATAGTCGCCCTCGCCGTCCGCCGAACCGAGCATGACCATCGCGTCCCCGAGCGTCAGCTCGGCGTGGGCGATGCTGCCGTCCTCATTCGGGACGACCAGGTGAGGCGCAAAGCCAAAGGCGGCCCCCAGCCACTCGATGGCGGCCCGGCAGTCGGTGTACCGCAGTGTCGGGATCATCGAGCCGCCGCGCCTCGAACCATCAGCCATCGATCGCTCCTCTGTTTGCCACGCGACTGGACGGTATACCCTCGACGACCGTCCAAGGAGAGGGATGTGTCATGACAGGCCGCACGCCTGCCGAGGAGAACGCCGCATCGCTGGCCGCGTGGGAGGCGAACGCGGCGTTCTGGGATGCGCGCATGGGCGAGGGGAACGACTGGGTGGAGCGCCTGTGCTGGCCCGCACTCGCACGACTCCTCGACGTGCAGGCGGGGGAGCGCATCCTCGATGTGGCGTGCGGCAACGGGCTGTTCGCGCGCCGGCTTGCCGCGCTCGGCGCGTCCGTCA
>CADEHD010000090.1 GCA_902827055.1 uncultured Chloroflexota bacterium
AGGCAGCGTGGAAAGACACGCTCGCCTGGTTCGACCGCTACATCTAGCGGCCGCCCGTTCCACGGGCAGGGGCGGGACCACACACAGCAAGGGGCGCGCCATCCGGCGCGCCCCTTTCCATCACTGACGGTCCATCACTCGATGTCCGGCGCTGGTTACGAGCGGCGGGCACGCTCCTCGTAGTAGCTGACGACCTTGCCGAGAGCGACCGCGCCGCGCTGGTAGCTGGGCGCCACGGCGAAACCTCGGTCGCCCACGTACCGCCGAGCGCGCACCATCGCCTCGGCGCCGCCCTCGCCACCGCCCTGGTCGTGCATCAGGCAGATCACGGGATGCCCGGTCTGCTGGCGGTACCCATCGAGGAGCTGCAGGATCCGGTCCAGCTCCTTGGCGCCGGTGTCGAGGTCGCGCGCCCCCAGCTCGAGGCCCACGCCACCATCGATGCTCGGGTCGCCCGCCAGGATCTCGAGGATCTTCGCGAGGTTGTCGTCCTCGCTGCGGATCGTCGAAGCCGCATCGAACGGGTTGCGGTACGACGAGCCGACCGCCGTGAAGAAGGCCGCCAGCTGCTCGTATGACCGCTCGGTGAGTGAGGGCACCTGGAAGCCCGCGTGCGAGAACTGGTCGGAGAGGGCGACCGCCTGGCCGCCGTTCATTCCGATGAGCGCGACGCCCCGGCCCGTCGGCTGCTGCGTGTGCGCCAGCGCTGCTGCGACATCGAGCGTCTCTTCCATCGTGCCTGTACCGATGATGTTCGCCTGCTTGAGCAGCGCGTCCCACACGGAGTTCTGCGAGGCCAGCGACGCCGTGTGGGACTGGACGGCGCGCGCCCCCGCAGGCGACTGCCCGCCCTTCCATACGACGATGGGCTTCGAGAGCGCGGTGCGGCGCGCTAGGTCGAAGAAGCGCCGACCGTCGCGCACGCCCTCGATGTACATCACGATGACCTCGGTCAGCGGGTCGTTCGCGAAGTACTCGAGGTAGTCGCACTCGTTCAGCACCGCCGCGTTCCCGAAGGAGATCGCGCGCCCCACCTTCGTCCCGAGGCGCTGCAGGCCGCTGAGGATGCCACTCGTGTTGGTGCCGCTCTGCCCGGCGATGGCGACCGAGCCGCCCTCGCCCACCTCCTGGTCGTCGCCGAAGCGCACGCCGACGCGGCGGTTGTAGATACCGAGGCAGTTCGGCCCGACCAGTGCCATGTCGGCGCCCATCGCCATCTCGACGATGCGCTGCTGCATCTCGGCAAACTCGGGCTCGCCGGTCTCGGCGAACCCCGAGGTGAACATCGCGATCCCGCCCACGCCTCGCTTTACCGCATCGGACACGATGCGTGGGACGACGACGCGCGGGACGGCGCAGATCAGGAGGTCGATGTCGCCGGGGACATCATCCAGCGACTTGAAGTTCGTGTAGCCCAGCTTCTCGATGCCAGCGATCTCGTTCGGATCGACCTGCACGGAGTAGACCGGCCCCGAGAAGTGCTTCTGGCGCTGCAACCACCCGTAGTTGGGCCCCTTGTCGCCGACGACGACGATGGAGCGCGGATTCAGTGTCTGGTGCAGGCGCTGCTGGCTGATCGGCATCGAAGACCCCCCGGTTCGCGTTCGGCCGCACTATACAGTCGGTCCCGCGTTATCCGGGAGGCGTCCCGTCCGCCTCGAGGGCCGCGATGGCGGCCATGATCACCGCCGTCACCTCGGCCGCCCGTTCGGTGCTGCGCGCCCCGAGTGCAGCCGCTCCGAGGTCGATCGGCGGCCCCACGCGCACCAACAGGGGGCGGCGTCGCGGCCAGATCGCGCCGCGCGGCATCGCGTCGCCGGCACCGAGCAGGGCCGCCGGGAGCACGGGAACGCCCGCGCGCAGCGCCAGCCACCCGACACCCGGCAGACCGACCGCCGCCTCCCCGCGGCGGCGGGTCCCCTCCGGGAAGACGAGCACGGGGTGGCTCCGCAAGGCCTGGAGCACGGCTCGCAGCGCGGCGATGTCACCGCCGGGACGTCGCCGGTCGATCGGGAGCGGTCGCCAGGGGCTGGAAAACAGGGTCAGGGGGAACCGGAGGATGCCGCGCGCGAGGAGCGGGGCCACCGCCCGACGAAGATGCACCAGGATCACAGGCCCATCGAGGTAGCTGCGGTGCGCCGCGGCGAGGATGAACGGCCCGCGCGGCAGGTGCTCGAGGCCCTCGGTGGCTACCCCGAAGTAGGCCGACGACGCCCAGCGGAGGATCGCGAGGTGCGCGCGGTGCGCCGGGCTGAACCCATCGGCGCGATCGACCTCGACAGATGGTCCGGTCAGCGTCCGCCCGCCAGACGCGCGAGGCGATGCTCGAGCTCGGGAGGTTCGAGGTGCCCCATCACGGAGGTCTGGAAGACGTCAATCGGGCGGTGGTACCGCTCGTTCTGGTAGGCCTGCAGACCAAGCGCGCCGAGCCGCGACATCGCCCAGGCCGAGTCCCGCTCGCCGCCGGGGGGGCGCCAGGTGCGCGTGGTGGCGGATGCCGCGAGCACCCGCTCGGGCTCACAACCGAGGCCCCGCAGCGCCGCCTCGACGAGCGCCATCGCCTCGGCCTGGCGTGCGTGCTTGCGGGCCAGCCCCTCGCGCTCCAGCACGTCGAGCGCCGCGCCCAGTCCCGCGAACGCCTGGATGGGTGGCGTGAAGGGGAGGTCGCCGCGCTGCCGCCACGCATCGAGGTGCCGGTCGATCGACAGGGCGTGGGCGTGGGCCGGTCGCGTGCGGGCCTCGAGGAACTCGGGCCGGAGGAAGAGGATCGCGGCGCCCGGCACACCGCCGAGGGCCTTCCCGGAGACCGTCGCCACCGCGTCGGCCTCCAGCAGTGCGGCGCCATCCGGCTCTCCGCCGAACGAGCTGACGGCGTCCACCACCAGATGCGCAGCGCGCGCGCGGGTGAGCTCGCGGAGCGCGTGCACCGCCGCCCGGTTCGAGCAGCCAACACTCGTCTCCATGTCGACGACCGCGACCGTGCGCGCCTGCGACGCCTCGAGGGCAGCCGCGACCTCGGCGGTGGGGAGTGGATCCTCCGGCCGGTAGCGCACCGTCGAGCACGCCACCCCGAGGTCGGTCGCCATCGCCGAGAGGCGGTCACCGAAGTGCCCGTTGCTCACGACGACCAGCCCGCCGATCTGCCCGGCCGCCCCGATCAGCATCTCGGTGGCCCCGGTGCCACCTGCCCCGGCGAGCACGATCTCGGTGGCCTCGGGCACCGCGAAGAGGCGGCGCAGGCGCGCGTGGATGGCGGCCAGCAGCACGCGGAACTCGGGACTGCGGTGGTGCAGGTCGACCGCGTCAGCGAGAGCGGCGCGCACGTCGTGGTGCACCGCGACGGGACCGGGCGTCAGCAACAGGGGGCGGCGCGCAGAGGCACTCGGCAGCAGATCGAGGTGCGCGTGCGTCCGTCCGAAGTCGACGAAGCGATCGAGGGTGAGCATCATCGGGGTGAACAGCGCCCCGCCCCGGCGCACCGCCGGACCGAGGGCGACGAACCCCGCGCGCTGATAGAGGCGCTGCTGCGACTCGATGCCGGAGATCAGCGCGTAGCGGTATCCCTGCGCCACAACGTCGCGAGCGAGGTCACGGAGCATGAGCCAGCACGCGCGAGTCATGCGTTCGCCTGGCGTGACGGCCAGCAGGCGGATCTCGATCGCCTGCGCCCGGTACTGGTCGATGACCGTGGGGTCGTCGAGCTTCGCGTCGATCGAGAACGGCCCCTGCGCGCCCGTGGCGTAGCAGACCATGCCGACCAGCTCGTCGCCGCGCCACGCCGTGTAGAAGTGGCTGCGCTGCTCGAACGGATCGACGAGCCGCCCGTCGTCGGAGGGCTGGTGCTGGCCGATCTCGCGCGCGAAAACCGCCTCGTTCAGGCGTCGCAGCGCGTCGAAGTCCTCCGGCGAACTCGGGCGGCGGACGACCAGCTCGGGCAGCGGAGAGCGGGCAGCGGAGGTCGCCATGGGGGCACTCTACCCGTGTTCGGTGCTCCGGGGGAGGCCGATTCGTACCCCTTCCGCCGTGACTTCATCGAGCCCGTCTCAGCCCCGCACATAGACGCGCGACTCCGCTCGAGGCTGCGGCGCCAGGCCACGCCGCGCCCCCAGGACCGCGCCGCCATCCGTTACGTCGCGTGCCTCGGGGCGACGCCGGGGGCCTCTCCACGAACGCCGCGTTGCCCTCGGGCTAGGCCGCGCCAGGCCGTACTAGGCCGCACGTACTCCGGCCTCCGACGTCGGACCGGGACGGAGCGCAACCCGCAGCGCGTCCTCGATGCCCGGGTAGACGAACTCGAAACCGGCATCGCGCAGGCGCTGAGGAACCACGCGCTGGCTCGCGAGCAGGAGCTCATCAGCGGCCTGCCCGAGGGCGATCCGCAGCGCGAACGCGGGCGCCGGCAGCAGCGCCGGACGGCGCAGCACACGCCCGAGCGCGCTCGTGAGGTCCGCGTTCCGCACGGGCTGTGGCGACGTGACGTTGAACGGTCCGGAGACGTCGTGCGTCAGGAACCACTCGAGCGCGCGCACGAGGTCCGCGGGCGCCACCCAGGACATCCACTGCCGCCCCGAGCCCAGTCGCCCCCCAGCACCGAATCGAAACGCCATCGCCATGCGCCGCAGCGCGCCGTCATCGGCGGCCATGACGACGCCGAATCGCGACGAGACCACGCGGATGCCGAACTCGGCGGCGCGAGCGGCCTCGCGCTCCCACGCCTCGACCAGCTCCGCGAGGAAGCCCTCGCCTCGAGTGGACCGCTCATCCAGGATGGCGTCGCCGCGGTCCCCGTAGTAGCCGACCGCCGAGGCACACACGAGCACGCGTGGACCGCCCGAGGCGTCGCGCATGCGGTCCACGAGGAGGCGCGTGCTGTCGACACGACTCGACCACAGCTCGCGCTTGCGCGCCTCGGTCCAGCGTCCGTCGCCGATGTTCGCCCCGCTGAGGTGCACGACCGCGTCAAAGCCCGTCAGTGCACCGGCATCGAGCACCCCGCGCGCCGGGTCCCAGCTCGGCCCCTGCTGTGCGGACGTCGCGCTGGGGCCGCGTCGCAGCCCGATGGCCTCGTGGCCCCCGGCCTGCAGGTGGGCGCTGAGCCCGCGCCCAATGCCACCGGTGGCTCCCGTGATCAGGACTCGCATCTCACCCTCCTCGGGCATCCCTCATGACCACCACGAGGCTAAGCGGCCAGAGACGGCCGAGTCGTCACGGGGATCCGGGAGATCGCGAGCGGAAACCTGCAAGACGGTCGAGGGCTAGGCGAGCCCGTGCCGGATCGCGAAAGCAGTTGCGTCGGTGCGCCCGCGCGCGCCGATCTTCTGGTAAAGGTTGGTGAGGTGCCGCTCCACCGTGTTCACGCTGAGGTGCAGGCGGCCGGCGACCTCTTTGTTGGAGAGCCCACGCGCAAGCAACGCGAGGACCTCCGCCTCGCGCGGCGTGAGCGAGGCGGGGAGCGTCGAGGGCGCTGCCTGCTCCTCGCTCGCGACCGCCCGTGCAGGACCCAGGCCGAGGAATCCTGCGACGGCGTCCACGCCACCATCGATGTCGCCGGCGAAGGGGGACGCAGCGTCGCCGGGGAGCAGGCGCAGCTCCGCCGAGGGGATGGACGCCGCGAGCCGTCGAGCCACCTCGGGGTTCTGTGCCGCTGTGTCGCGTCGCTGCAGCACCACCGTTCGGGCGCGGACTCGGGGCAGCGACGGTGTCACGTCCCAGCCTCGGATCGCGGAGGCGTAGCGGAGCAGGCTGTCGGCGGCGGCACAGGCGCGGAAGTAGTCGGCGGTCTCGCGCGCGTCCTGGGCGTCGGCGGTCCAGGTCCGCGCCGCGGCCTCCACCAGGGCCTGGCGCTGCGCCTCGAGCACGCCCGCGTCGCGCGGCGCGGCGGGCGCGAGTGGATAGAGGTCGAGGCCACGCGCGAACCCACCCCACAGCGCGAGCGCAGGCACGTCCTCGTGGCGGGCGGCGTATTCGAGTGCGACGGGCGCACCGTTGAAGAACGCCACGACAGACGGCGCGAGAAGGTCCGCCGTCGCAGCGACCGCCTCGAGGTCGCGCGCCATCGCCTCGAGACTGCAGTCGCCAGCAGCCGCGCCCTCGCGATCCGAGAGCCCGCTGCCGCGGGCGTCGTAGAGGACCACGCGCGCGGATCGCGCCAGCCGTTCGTACCAGCGCGCCGCGCCCGCGAGCTGCCACACCTCGCCGAGGTGACTCAGCGGCAGGGGCGGCACGCAGATCACGTCGGGGCCCGCGCCGAGCTCGCTGAACGCGATGCGCACGCCGTCGGATGTCGTCGCGTATCGGATGGGCGGAGTCATGCGGGGATCGTAACGCGCGGCGCTCGCGTGCTCGTCAGGTGCGCACCTACCATCGGACGATGAGCGCCCGCCCCCGCATCCGCACCGTGTTCTTCGGATCGCCGGACTACGCCGTCCCCACCCTCGAGCGGCTGGTGGCCAGTCCTCTGATCGACGTCGTCCTGGTCGTTACCCAGCCCGACCGCCCTCGCGGACGCCGCGGCACCCCTGAAGCCACCGCGGTGAAGCGCATCGCGACCCGCGAGGGCATTCCGGTGCACCAGCCGCAGCGGCTGCGACGCCCGGACACCGAGCGGATTGCCTCGTTTGCCCCCGATGTCGGCGTGGTGGCGGCGTCCGGCCACATCCTCCCCACCCACCTGCTCGAGGCGTTCCCGCGCGACGTGCTGAACGTGCACGCCTCGCTGCTGCCGCGGCATCGCGGCGCCTCGGCCGTGGCCTCCGCGATCCTGGCCGGAGACGCCGAGTCGGGCGCCACCGTGATGCGCGTGGTCCGCGAGGTGGACGCCGGCCCCGTACTCGGGCGCACTGCCACCCCGATCGGTCCACTCGACACCACGGCGACGCTCACCGCCCGCATCGCCGAGGTGGGGGCCGCCCTCCTCATCGACCTGCTGCCGCGCTGGGTGGCCGGGGAGATCGAGGCCGTTCCGCAGGACGAGGCGCGCGCCACGTTCGCCCCCCGCCTCGAGAAGGCCGACGGCATCATCGACTGGTCGCGGCCGGCCCTGGAGATCGGGCGGCGCGTGCGAGCGTTCGAACCGTGGCCCCTCGCCACCACGACCTATCGAGGCGAACCATTCGTGATACACGGCGCGTGGCCCCTCGAGGGGAGCGCCACCGCTGGCCCCCGCGCGGTTCCGGGCACCGTCCTCGCGGGCGACGGGACGCCCCTGGAGGCGGTGCTGCTGCCGGGACGCGGGGCCCGTGTGGTGGTTGCGACGGGGCAGGGGGCGCTCGCGCTCCTGAACGTGCAACGCGCCGGCCGCCGCGCCGTGGACATCGAGGCGTTCCTCAACGGGGACCCCGAGTTCGTCGGGGCCCGCCTCGGCGAGTAGCGCACGACGGCGAGCCGGCACGACGGCGGCCGGGCTGCCCTAAGCTCAGAGGCATGGCATCCAACGCGTTGCTGGTCCCCCTCCGCGAGCACCTGCTCGACCGCTCACCGGCGGCGCTCCGGGAGCTGTTCGAGGCGTGGGGAGAGCCGGCGTATCGCGCCGACCAGGTCAGCCGCGCCATCTTCGCTCACGGTGCCACGGACTTCGCCTCGATCAGTGGGCTGCCGCTGGGACTGCGCGCCCGCCTCGAGGAGCGCTTCCGCATCGCGGCGCCCGGCGTGCTCGCGCGGGTGACGTCCGAGGACGGCGCGACGACGAAGGTGCTCCTCGACCTCGGCGGTGGCGCAGCCGTCGAGTCGGTCCGCATGGCATACGACCCCG
>CADEHD010000091.1 GCA_902827055.1 uncultured Chloroflexota bacterium
GAAGCTCGTGCACTTCGGCAACGGGAACTCCATCCTCGGGAACATCAAGTGGCACCACGACGTGGTGCACAACACGCTGCCGAAGATCGACGCCATCTTCGTGCAGGAGTGGTGGTGGACCGCCTCGTGCGAGTACGCGGACATCGTCTTCCCGGTCGACAGCTGGGGAGAGTTCAAGCACGTCGACGCATCGGCGTCCTGCACGAACCCGTTCCTGCACATGTTCCCGCGGTCGCCGCTGCGTCGTATCCACGACACGCGGTCGGACATCGAGGTGCTCGGCGACATCTCGAAGCGGCTCACGGCGATCACCGGCGACCAGCGCTTCGCCAACCACTGGAAGTTCGTGGCGGACGACCGCACGGACCTGTACCTGCAGCGCATCTTCGACGCGAGCAGCACGACCCGCGGCTATCGAGTCGACGCCCTGGAGAAGCTGGCGCAGCAGGGGATCCCTGCGCTGATGAACTTCCGCACGTACCCGCGGCAGGGAGGCTGGGAACAGCGGTTCGAGAGCAAGCCCTGGTACAACCGCACCGGCCGCCTCGAGTTCTACCGCGACGAGCCGGAGTTCATCGAGCACGGTGAGAACCTGCCCGTGCACCGCGAGCCGATCGACTCCACGTTCTACGAGCCGAACGTGATCCTCGCGAAGCCGAACCCGATGATCCAGCCGCAGGGCCCGGAGGCCTACGGACTCCGCCGCGACGACCTGTCGACGGAGACGCGCCAGGTGCGCAACGTCGTGAAGTCCTGGTCCGAGCTGAAGGTCACCAAGCACCCGCTGGCGGCGAAGGACCCGAACTTCAAGTTCATCTTCATTACCCCCAAGTACCGCCATGGCGCGCACACCACACCGGTCGATCTTGACTGGATGTCCTACATGTTCGGTCCGTTCGGCGACATGTACCGGCACGACAGGCGCATGCCGTGGGTTGGCGAGGGCTACCTGGAGATCAACCCGAACGACGCCAGGGCGCTCGGCATCGAGGACGGCGACTACATCTGGTTCGACGCCGACCCGGAGGACCGCCCGTACCGCGGCTGGAAGAAGGACGACCCCGACTACGAGGTGTCTCGTGGCATGGCGCGGGCTCGCTACAACAACGCGATGCAGCCCGGCGTGACCCGCATGTGGTTCCACATGTACGTGGCGACGAAGGGCTCGGTGCGCGGGCAGAAGGAGCGCCCGGACGGCCTCGCGAAGAACCCGGACACCAATTACCAGTCGCACTTCCGGCACGGCAGCCACCAGAGCGGCACGCGCGCGTGGCTCAAGCCGACCCTCCAGACCGAGTCGCTGGTCCGCAAGCCCTACTTCGGCCAGAACATCGGCACCGGCTTCGAGGGCGACGTGCACTCGGTGGTCGGCGCGCCCAAGGAGGCCTTCATCAAGATCGAGAAGGCCGAGGACGGCGGACTGGGCGGCAAGGGCAAGTGGCGGCCGGTAACGCGTGGGCTGCGCCCGGGCAGCGAGTCGGACGTGATGAAGAAGTACCTCAGCGGCGGCTTCTACCAGGCCTAGCCCTCCGAGCCGCGGTCACTGAACCGAAGGGACGCGTTCGATGGCGGAAGTAAACAACTGGCAGCTCGGCCGGACGATGCAGTACCCGTATCCGGAGAACCGACCGAAGCGCCAGATCGCGTGGGTGTTCGACACGAACAAGTGCATCGCGTGCCAGACCTGCACGATCGCCTGCAAGTCGACCTGGACGTGGGGTTCCGGGCAGGAGTACATGCTCTGGAACAACGTCGAGACGAAGCCGTTTGGCTTCTTCCCGACCGGGTGGGACGTCGAGCTGCTCAACGTCATGGGCCCCGCGAAATGGGCGAACGGGAAGCTCGAGAGCCAGACGATCTTCGAGGGCGTACCAGCGGGCGAGCGAGTCAAGGGCTGGCTGCCCGCCGAGGAGGACTGGGCGAACCCGAACATCGGGGAGGACGAGCCCGTCGGTGTAGCGCAGCAGGGCACCTACATCCCCTCGATGCCGCACAACGAGATGTGGTTCTCGTACCTGGCGCGCATCTGCAACCACTGCACGTACCCCGGCTGCGTGGCGGCCTGCCCTCGGCAGGCGATCTACAAGCGCCCCGAGGACGGCATCGTGCTCGTCGACCAGGAGCGGTGCCGCGGCTACCAGGAGTGCGCGCAGGGCTGCCCGTACAAGAAGGTGATGTTCAACAACAACACCCGGACCTCGGAGAAGTGCATCGCGTGCTTCCCGAAGATTGAGCAGGGGCTGCAGCCCCAGTGCGTGACGAGTTGCATCGGGCGCATCCGCATCGCGGGCTTCATCTCGCCTCCAGGTGAGGTGAACCCACAGAACCCCATCGACTTCCTGGTGAAGGTGCGCAAGGTCGCGCTCCCGCTGTACCCGCAGGCCGGCACCGAGCCCAACGTCTACTACATCCCGCCGATGCACTCCGGGCGCGACTACCTCCACCAGATGTTCGGCCCCGGCTCGGACGAGGCGATCAAGACCTACCAGAACACCAAGAACGACCCGGAGCTGCTGGGGCTGATGATGCTGTTCGGCTCGACCGAGCGGATCATGCACCGCTTCCGCGTCGAGGGTGAGACCGCGATCGGGATGGACGAGGCCGGCGCCGAGCTCGTGCGGGTCCCGGTGCGGGAGCCGAGCTGGGTGCGCACCTACTTCGACGAGGTGCGCGGCGCCTACAACCACAACATCACCTAGCGCTCCAGCAGTACGCGGAGAGGAGCGAGCTCCCATGACGACCGACGGACAGATGGACCGACGGAGCTTCATCCAGGCGGCCGGAGCGATCGCCGCTGGCGGCGCCCTCGCAGTGGGCGTTGCGGCGTACGTCGCGATGAGGCCTGGCGCTGCGGAGAAGCTGGTTGCACATCGACGCAGTGGGCCGCTGCCGATCGACGCCCCGAACTCGGAGGCCTGGCTCGACCTCGATCACTTCCCGGTGACCATGCTCATGCAGCAGATCACGCCGCCCCACCCGAGTGAACTCGCGGTGCCCGAGTTGTGGGTGCGCGCGATGCACAATGGCACCGACATCGCGTTCCACCTCGAGTGGGGCGACACCGTGGTCAACGACCTCGACAAGATGGTGGCGTTCCGCGACTCCGTGGCGGTGCAGCTGCCGGTGGCTCCGGAGGCCGACGCCGCCGCGCCGAAGACATCGGTCACGATGGGCCTCGCGCCGACGCAGGGCGCGCCCGGGCAGAACGTCCACATCCTGCACTGGAAGGCCAGCTGGCAGTACGACGTCGACAAGGGCCGGCGGACCGTCAAGGACCTCTTCCCGAACATGCACAACGACATGACGCCCGAAGGCGTGCTGGGCGAGGCGAACGCCCTGGTGTTCTACCCGGGCGTGTTCGCCGGCAACTCCATGTCGGCGCGCGAGCGGAAGTCGCCCATCGAGGAGCTGACTGCCGCCGGCTTCGGATCGCTGACGACGCACGAGAAGCAGCTGGCGCAGGGACGAGGGGTCAACGAGCGCGGTCGCTGGCGCGTCGTGGTCTCCATGCCGATGGACAGCGGCGACGCCACGAAGGCGACGGTCCGGGCGGGCGCGAGCACGCCGGTCGCCTTCGCGGTCTGGAACGGGGAGAAGGGGAACCGCGGCGCGCGCAAGCAGTACGCGAACTGGGTGCCCATGGAAGTCGAGGCGTAGATGACCACCACCGAGCAGACCACATTGGGCTGGGCCGGTCTCCGCGAGGCCGGGATCCAGCGCATCCTCGGGCGGTCCGCGATCTACGAGTTGTTGGCGATCGGGATCGCCTACCCCACAGAGGCGTCCGTGCAGCGACTCGACGACCTGGTCGGCGACCTCGAAGGGCACGCCATCCTCAAGGCCTACGGCCTGGGTCCGCGCCTGGCCGCGATCGCCGAGGCCCTCGAGGGCGCGAAGGTCGCGGATCTGCAGCTGGAGCACAACCGCCTCTTCCTCGGGCAGGTCCTGTGCTCTCCGCATGAGACGGAGTACGAGCGCGACACGTTCTCAAAGGCGTCGCAGCTGGCCGACATCGCCGGGTTCTACAACGCCTGGGGCCTGCAGACGTCCGAGTCGCGGCGCACGATGCCGGACTTCGTTGGCACCGAGCTCGAATTCCTCGCGATGGTGACCCGGCGCGAGGCCTACGCGGCGCTGCGCGGGTGGGCGAACCGTCGGAAGGTCGCGCGCGAGTCGGCCGAGGCGTTCATCCAGACACACCTGGGTCGGTGGGTAAACGCGTTCGCGGCCGATCTCCGCGACGTCACAGCGGACGACGCGGCAGGCAGGTTCTACGCAGCCCTCGCCCGCGCCCTCGAGCAGTTCGTGGTGATGGATGTCGCAGCGGCGGGAGTCGCACCTGCGCTGCTGACGCTACGCGTGCCGCGGCCCGAGGACGACGAGCCGATGGCGTGCATGGACGACCAGGTCCCCGTCGACGAGGACGAGCTCGCCGAGTTCGCGGAGTTCGAGTCGTCCCTCCCGCCGGACGCCGATCTGCCGGCGTTCCCCACGTTCGAGTAGCGAAGGACTAGTCGCGTGCCGCCCGCACTGCCCGTGGTCCGCGTGCTGGCCAACCGCCGCAACGCCGGCAAGACCTGGCTGGCCCGTGCACTGATCGAGGACCTGACGTCGCGCGGCTTCGCGGTGGGCGCCGTGAAGCACTCGCACCACACGATGCCCCTCGACAAGCCCGGGTCGGACACCGAGCTGTTCACCCAGGTGGGGGCGGCACGCGTCGTCTTCGTGGCTGCCGACGGCGTGCTCGAGCGAACGCAGTCCCCGGCGGAACTCGAGGCCGTGATCGACGATCTGCGCGGGCGTGTGGACATCGCCATCGTCGAGGGATTCAAGAGCACCGACCTCGGGGCGGAACTGCGGATCGACGCCGACACCGAGGTTGCGCGGCTCACCTCGATGGATGGGCGGCTCATCGCGACGGCGCCGCGCGACGACGCCCGCCACTTCGCGAGCGCGATCGTGGACCTGTTCGAGATGGCGAGTGGCGGAGATCCCCGTCTCGGGGCGCTGGTGCGCCGGGCGGCGGCGCAGCACGGGCACCAGTGTCCTGGCGTCACGCTTGGCGTACGGATGGCGCTGGCCGCGGTCCGCGCGCTCGACCTCGAGGTACCTGCGCCGCCGCGTCGCCTCGAGGTGACGATGGAGACGGCCCGGTGCGCAAGCGACGCGATCGCATCGGCGACCGGCTGTTCGCCCGGACGCCGCGACTTCACAGTCGAGGAGCGCGGGATCATGGCCGCGCGCTTTCGGGATCGGGTGACCGGGCGGGTGGTACGCGTCGAGGCGCGCGAGGCTGCGAAGGAGATCGCGGTCTCGATGGTGCCCGGCGCGACCTCACGGCGGCACGCCCAGGCGATCGCCTATCGAGTCATGCCCGAGGACTCACTGCTCGCGGTCACCGTCCTGCCGCCGACCGGCGAATGTCGCGACAGCGCCTCGCTCGAGGGGACGCGGGCGGGCCATCGAGGCGCCCACGTCCACTCCTAGACGGCGGCCAGAGCTCGAGTCAGTCGCTCGCGGGCTTCCCGGGCAACGGCCGCGACTTCTGGCGAGTCGATCATCGCCATGCCGACCTCCGGATCGAACATCGCAACGACGGAGCCGTCGCCGTCCGCGTACACCACCACGTTGCACGGCAGCAGGACACCGATCTCGAGGTCACCCTGGAGCGCACGGAGCGCGAGTGGTGGATTGCAGGCTCCGATGATCACGTAATCCCGGAAGTCCGCGTTCAGCTTCTCGGCGAACGTGCGCTTGACGTCGATCTCGGTGAGCACGCCGAACCCCTCCGCGCGGAGCGCCTCGCGCACCCGCCCGACCGCGTCCCCATAACTCAGGGCCACTCGTCGCTGCATGGCCATCGGCATGGAACATCCCTCCGTCGCGTGCGTTACCTCGCAGCATCGCACGCGGCGCACGAGTCGCATCGGGAGGTTGGACCGAGAGCGACCGGGACCAACGGGCGCGGTCGGGTGGTCGGTGAGGGGGCGCCGGCCGCTCGGAAATCCCTATGATGCGCCCGCCCGGAGGGCAGCGCCGAGAGAGGCAGGTCCGTGGACTACCAGAACATCCTGTACGAGAAGCAGGCGCCCATCGCCTACGTGACCCTGAATCGCCCCGAGAAGATCAACGCCCTGTCGCAGGACCTGCAGCTCGAGGTCCGCGACGCGTTCGAAGACGCCGGATGGCACGACGACTCGATCCGCGTCATTGTGCTCAAGGCGAACGGGCGCGCGTTCAGCGCAGGGTTCGACCTCAGCGGTGGTGGTGGGGGCGGCCCCTCGAACGCGCACACGATTCGCGAGCGGTTCATCCACGGCAAGGGGTTTAGCGCGTCGGCGTGGTGGGACGTGTTCTGGGGGAACCCGAAGCCGATCATCGCCCAGGTGCACGGGTTCTGCATTGCCGGCGGGTGCGCCACCGCCACCTTCTGCGACCTCCGAATCGCCTCGGAGGATGCGATGTTTGGGGCCCCCGAGATCCGCACGGGTGGCCCCTACATCCCGGCAGTCTGGCCGTGGATGATCGGCCCGACGAAGGCGCGCGAGCTCCTCTACACGGGCAACCTGATCGACGCGGCCGAGGCACACCGGCTGGGCCTCGTGAACCGGGTGGTGCCCCGCGACCAGCTCGACGAGGCCGTGCGGACCACGGCGCTCACGATCGCGAAGCTGCCCGCGCCCACCGTTGAGTACAACAAGAAGCTGATCAACATGGCGTACGAGCTGATGGGGATGCGCCAGGTCATCGAGCGGTCGCTGGAACTCGAGGCAAACGCGATGGCGAGCCCCGAGTCCTCGCCAGAGATCGCCGAGTACAACCGCTTGCGCACCGAGCAGGGACTCAACGCGGCGCTCAGCTGGAACGCCGCGCGGTTCCAGCAGGAGGACGCCTGGTTCCGAGGCGCCCGCCAGCGCACCTAGCTAGGGGACGACTTAGGCCTCGGTAGGGGTTGTGCATCGCCGAGAAGGCGGAGGGGCGATCGATATCGCTCGCCCCTCCGTCGTGAGCCGCGAGCAGCATCGAGCGCCGTCAGGACGCGTTGGCGCCCGCCTCGATAGCCGCCTGCACGTACGCCATGAGATCGGTCGAGACAGCCCCTTGCGAAGCGGCCGCGCTGCCTTCCCCCTCGTAGAGGGCCTGCAACGAGGCGCGGATGCCCGGGTCGCCGCCCGTGAACTCCTCGATGAGCGCCTGCCAGCGAGCCGCGAGCGCCTGCGCCGCGTCCGAGGCGGGGTCGACGTTGGCGGCACGCGCCGCCTCGACCTCCGCGATGAGCGTGGTCCAGGCGGACTCCGCCGCACGCAACCCCTGCGGGCCAAGGTCGTTCGCTCGTTGCTCCAGCGCCTCCAGCTGCTCGGGTGTGTAGTACCGGTTCACCATCGCCATCACCTCCAACACTTCCAGCATCGCTGTGAACGGGGGCGCGTGGTCCGTGCGCAGGGTCATCGCCATCGCCCCGAGTCGCGCACGCAGCCGCTCGGCGAACCGAATCTGCGCGTCGACACGCTGGATCTGACGTTCGACCAGCGCCAGCAGATCGTCGCCGTCCGCATCGATTGCTGATCGGACCTCGTCGAGGCGCAGTCCCAGGCTCCGCAGCGCGAGCACCTGGTACAGGCGGCGTACGTCCCGGCCGGTGTACTCGCGATATCCGGACGCTGAGCGGTGCGCGGGTCGGACCAGGCCGATTGAGTCATAGTGCCTGAGTGTGCGCACACTCACGCCCGCCGCCTC
>CADEHD010000092.1:0-5479 GCA_902827055.1 uncultured Chloroflexota bacterium
TACGAAGTGATCCACATTGCGGCGCACGGATTTGCGGATCCGAAATTCCCGGAACGCGCCGCCATCGTGCTGCTCAGCGATCCCGACGCGGGCGAGGACGGGCTCCTGCAACCGCGTGAGATTGGGCAGTTCTCGCTGCGTGCGCGTCTCGTGGTGCTGTCGGCGTGTGACACGACGGTGGGTGCGACCCTGGGTCAAGAGGGCGTGCTGAACCTGGCGCGCGCGTTTCTCGTCGCCGGCGCCAGCGCCGTGATGACGACGTTGTGGCCGGTGAGCGACGCGACCGCGGCGGCATTGATGCGGGAGTTCTATGGGGAACTCACGGGTGGCGCCGACCTTGCGACCGCGCTGCAGCGGAGCAAACGGGCGGTCGTTGGGCGGTTCGGGCCGGACGCCCTGGCGTCAGTGGCCGCGTTTCAAGTCATCGGGGACGGAGGGCAACGTCTGACACCGGTAGTCGCGGGCTCGCGGCCCGCCACGAGAGAGGGAGCACCGTGATGCGTGAGTCCGTGCCGACCGCAGATGTAACGTTGGCGCCCGCCGCGGTACGCGAGATGACCGCGAGCATCGTGCGCTTCCTCGACACCAAGTGCATCCATCTCAATGGCCACGACCCCGCCTGGCGGGCGCTGTTCGCGGCACACGCCACGGAACTGGAGACGTGCACGACGCCGGCGACGTTCGAGCAGCGCGTCGGTTCGCTACTGGCCCACGGCGGTCTGAGCCACGTCGCGTTCTTCCACCAGAGCGCCCAGCGTGCGCCTGCGCGCTACGCCGTGAATGCGACGTTCTGCGCTCTCGAGGCGGAGAATGGCGCCAGCGGACGATGGATGTTTCAAGACGTCCACGACGGAGGGCCAGCCCACCTCGCCGGCGCCCGCCCTGGCGACGTGCTGTGTGAGGTCAATGGCGCGACCGTCGCGCCGCCAGTACTCCCGACGTTCGCACTCGGGACGGATGCCACGCTACTCATCCAGCGTGGCGATGGGGTCACCCACACGCTCACCGTCGTACTCCCGAAGGCGCCCGCCAATGGGAAGGCCAACGCCAAGCCGCCGATGGCCGAGCCGCGCAGCGTTACGGCCCACGTCCTCGATGATGGTGTAGGCCACTTGCGCGTGGCGTTCTTCCCAGGCGTCAACGGCCAGCGCTTCGCGCGCGAACTCGACGGTGCGCTCGGGGCCCTGGCGGGCTGCACGCGGCTACTTGTTGACCTCCGAGGAAACCTCGGCGGCTTCGTCGGCTCGTTGCGTTTGATGAGCTATCTCACCGCTGAACGGATACCGATCGGCTACAGCCTTACGCGGAAAGGCGAAGACCGCGGCTGGACGCGCGAGGGGCTCCCGTGCATCGACCGCCTCCCCAGCACACGGTTGGATACCCTGCGGATGGCGCTTCGATTCTTGGTGCTCCATCGTGATCGCTCAATTCGCCTGATGACCGAGGGGTTGGGGGTACAACCCTTCCACGGGCGCGTGGCTCTTTTGATCAACGAGCACACGTTAAGTGCCGGCGAGATGGTTGCGGCCTTCGTCGCCGAGAACAAGCTGGCCAAACTCGTCGGCACGCGGACGGGTGGCCAGGTCCTCGGTGGGGGCAACTTCTCGGTCGGCCACGGCTTCGTGCTGCGACTGCCCGCCGCCGCGTGGTACACCTGGCAGGGCGCCGTCGTCGAAGGACAAGGCGTGCGGCCCGACATTGAGGTGCCATTGGTCCGGGAAGGCTTGCGGGCCGGTCATGACAATCAGCTGGCCGCCGCCCTGGCTGCGGTCCGTGCGCTGTGACCTACTCAACACGAAGAGGGAAGCGCTGCCAGTCCTCGCCGGCGCGGCGCACCGCGAGCTCATAGGGCCCAGGGATCACGCGACGGAGATCGAGCTCGATCGCCAGACTGGTCACGAACGCGTGCAGCGTCGCCTCGCCCACGGTCGTCGAGAGTGCCCGTCCCTCAGCCGATCGCACGTCCACGTCGTAGCGCCCAGGCTCGGATCCCGTCGGCAACTGTAGGTTGAGACGGACGCGGCGGCGGGGAAGGACCACGGGCGGCGCCGGGGCGCGCGTCGAGGCCGACCGGGACACGGCGAAGGGGCGGAGGTCGGCCGTGAGGTCGACCGCGTCGGCTGACGGTCGCAGCGCGAACCATGCGCTCGCGGCCACGATGAGGGCGAGGACAGCTGCCACGGCCCAGTGGCGCGGGGCGAACAGCGCTCGCGTCGCCGGTTGTGGATTCAGCCCACGGAGCTCGCTGCGACACGGGCCGCAGTGGAGCAGATGGTCCCACCAGCCGTCTGACGCGTCGCGGACCCGCGTGGCGAGTTCCACGAGGACGGGACGTGGGGGGCAACCGACGCGGTCCGGATTGGGGTCGAGGTGTGAGAACCACCAGTCGAGGAGCGCGTCATCGGACAAGTCGAGCAGCTCGAGGAGGCGGTATCTCTCCGGTGAGCCTTCTCGGACCCGCGCCGCCTGCTCGGAGATCAGTTGTCGGAGTTCTGGAACCGCAAGATCGGCTAGCGGTCGCTGTGTCACTCACGCACCTGTGGTGGCGGGGCTCCGCGGGCGACTGATGAATCGTCGCAGTCGACGCTTAACCTGCCGCCAGCGACTCTCGATGTTCACCGTGGAGGTGCCTTCACGGACGGCAATCTCGTCCGTCGACAACCCCAGGTACTTCCATGTGTACAGCCGCCGCTGGGCATCGGGCAATCTGGCGGCGAGCTGCTTCGCGAGGATTGTATCCTCGATCTCCTCGGAGGTCCCGGCGCTATGCGCCGCGGTCGCGAGGCCCTCAAGACTGGCGCCCTCGTCGATGGCGATCGATCGGTCGAGTCCGGCGCGGAGTTCTGCCATGCGTCGCGCGACGACGAACGCATAGGGCCGTAAGTCTTTAAGCCGGCCGTGCCGCTGCTCGCGCGCGGCGAGACGGTTCCCTGTTTCCTCGAGGACGTCCGCCAGGATGCTCGCATCCGCGAGTTCAGGAAATTGCCGTTCCAGGCGCGGCGCGACTGTGATGAGTGCGTCGCGCATACGGTCATCGAATGGATGTCCAAATGCGTCGACGAGTGAGACGTCCCGTGGTCGCATGTACCAACCTCCCCGCGATCGGCAGCCACCAGCAACGAACGGTCGATGGAATCGTGTAGGTGCCTGCTCGCCAAGTGAGGGGAGTGTGGGCGAGCGGCGGCAGGCATTGTCGCACAACACACGGCCTACCGACTACTCAACCGTAGTGCATTTCGCGTCACGTCGCGCTCCGTGGCGGCGAAAACTCTGTGCCAACTTTTTTCGCACAGGCCTGTCCGATTTTTCCGAAAAACCCACTGCTACTAAGTAGAGGGCGCGTGTCACTCGGCGCGTCCGCATGAATCACGGCGGTCCCGACGGCTCGCTATCGCGGGCTGTGTCTGGTTGCGTAGGTGTTGAAGGATGGACAACCGCACGCGTTCCATATCGGCGGTCTTCGTGCTGTCCGGCGCGGTCGGGCTGGTCATGTCGACCACGGATAGGCGGGCGCCGCGCTGCGCGGCCGCACGGACGCCCGTTGGTCGCGTGATCCGAGTCGAACTCGCCAGCGACGACGCGACGCGGGCGCGCGGTCTGTCCGACCGCGACGCACTTGGCGCGGACGGTCTCCTCCTCGAGTGGCGTGACGCCGGCCGGCACCCCGTCTGGATGCAGGGGATGCGCTTCAAACTCGACCTGGTCTGGCTCGACGCGGCTGACCGAGTGACGGGTGTCGTGGGCGCTGTCCCTCTGTGTGACCGCACGCCGTGTCCGCTCATTGAGTCACCGTCGTCCACGCCGACTCGCGCGGTCCTTGAGTTGGCCGCTGGCCGGGCCCACACACTCGGTCTCGTCCCCGGTGCCGTCCTGACCCGCCTCGACGTGCCTGCGCCGTGCATCTCGATCCTGTGCCGCAAATCCGCATGCCGCTGAAGGAGGTATCCGATGACCACGTCCCCTCTCCGTTCTCGTCGACTCGCGTGCTGGTCGCTCGTGGCGCTCGCCATCCTGTTCGCGCCCAGCGCGCTCCTGGCGCAGAGTCCGTGGGAGCGCGCCGCGACCAATCTCGAACTGTCGTTCACGGGTCCCCTGGCCCGCAGCCTGGCGCTCGTGGCCATCGTGTTGGGCGGCCTCACGCTGATGTTCGGGGAGCAGGGCGCCAAGCGGCAGCTCAGCGGCATCGTGTTCGGCGGCGGCATTGCGTTGTTCGCCGGCCAATTCCTGCTCTGGTTGTTTTGACGGACACCGCATCATGGCCAGCTCCGTCGTCACCCGTCGCGTCTACAAGGCGCTCCATCGTCCACTCACGATGTGCGGCGTCGATCGGCGGTTGTTCTTCCTGGCGTTGATGATGGGCGCCGGCGTGTTCAACCTGTTCTACTCGTTCCTCGCGGGCCTGCTCACGACGGCGTGTTTGTACGCGTTCGCCGTGTGGTCCACGCGGCACGACCCGCAGATGTTGCGGATCCTGCTGTCCTCGTCCCGCTTTCGGACGCGGTACGACGCCGCGAAGCACACCCCATTTACCGTGGAGGTGCGGGCATGATGCGCCATCGCGCAATTCGCCGCGACTTCGACGCCGCCGGGAGCGTCAATGCCCTGATCGCCCTCTGGGGCTTTGTCGACGACACGACGTTCCTCACGAAGGCCGGCCATGTCGGTGTCGTCTATCGCCTGCACGGCTTGGACTATGAGGGGCTGGACCACGAGGCCCGGCGCGCCGTGGTCCACCGCGCGGAAGCCGCGCTGCGCCTGCTCGACGACACGTTCCGGGTGTACCAGTACTTGTGCAAGCGCCGCGTGCCGCCGCTGGTGGCCGCGCGCTGCGCATCGCCCGTCGTCGCCGCGGCCGTGCAGGCGCGAGCCGCCCATCTGAATGCGCACGCCGGGTCCTTGTTTGAGATGGACCTGTATCTCGTGGTGCTCTACGAAGGCCTCACTGGGACCACCCACCTGAGCACGCGGCTCGAACGCCTCTGGCAAGACCCGGCTGGCGCGCTGCGCGCCTGGCTGTCGCCGGGGACCGTGCTCTCGCTCCTCGGCGCGGATCTCGACCGCGCCATCGCGGCCCTGCACCACGCCGTCGCCGGCGTCGAGATCCAACTCGCCGACGCGTTGCACCCGACGCGCCTCTCGAAGGCGGACGCGTTTCGTTTCTTCCGGCGCCTCGTGAACTACGCGCCGGGCGTGGCTGACGCCGCGACTCTCACCCACGACACGCATCTGGACTACTTCGTCGCGGGGTCGTCTGTGGCGTGCCATCGCACCCACCTGGAGGTCCACCACGTGCGCGTGAAAGTGGCCAACATGGCGGGTTCCCCCGCCCCGCCCCTCCCCCCCCTGCCGGGAAAACCCTATCACGTGCCCCGGGGGGTCATTCCCTGTCTGGAGGGGCAAAGCCCGGGCGGAGAACGGATTCGGGCCCCTCGGGCGAGCGCGCCGCGCCCGCTGGACCGCCCCGGCGCGTGGAGCGGGT
>CADEHD010000092.1:5489-7679 GCA_902827055.1 uncultured Chloroflexota bacterium
GACCGCGACCTGCGCCCACGTGCTGGAAGACCTCTATACGGTGCCCGGGGAGTTCATCGCGTGCCTGGAGTGGCAACGCCTGGCGAACGACCGTATGCGGCGCGATCTGCAGAGCCGCCGGCGCCACTGGTACCACCAGCGCGTGTCGATGGTGAACTACGTGTCGTCGTCCGAACGGCATCCGGACGAGCGGCCGCTCGTCGACCAGACCGCCGAGGCCACCGTCGACCAGCTCGGGGAGGCGTCGACGGCCATGGAAATCGAGGGCCATTTTTTTGGCGACTGCTCCGTCACGCTCGTCCTCTACGGCCGCGAGCCGCGCGCCGTCGAACGGGCGACGGCGGAGGCCCGCAAGGTGCTGGCCGCCCACGACGGCGCCTTCCACGACGAGACGTACAACCTCGTGAACGCGTGGGTCAGTATCGTCCCGGGGAACAGCGCGTACAACCTGCGCCGGCTGCCGATCCTCGAAACGCACTGCGCCGACTTGAGTTTCCTCTTCAGCCTTGATCAGGGCGAGCGGACGAGTGCCCAGCTCGGCGGGCGCGAGGCCTTGGCGATTTTTCAGACGCGCCACGACACGCCGTACTACTTCAACCTCCACGTCGACGACGTCGGGCACACCCTCGTCCTCGGCGCGACCGGGAGTGGCAAGAGCTTCCTCCTGAACTTCCTGGTCACGCACGCGCAAAAGTACGAGCCCCGGACCGTGGTCTTTGATCTCGGCCATAGCTATCGGAAGCTCGCCGCCGCACTAGGCGGCAGCTACCTCGAGCTGGGGCTCCACGCCCAAGGGCTCACGATTAACCCCTTCGCGCTGCCGAACACCCCGGAGCACTTGCACTTTCTCCACGCGTTCGTCCGCGTGCTCGTCGAGGGCGTGGACAGCTACCGCCTGTCGGACGCCGAGGACCGCGAACTCTACGAGGCCATCGCGAACCTGTACGTGCTGGACCGGGAGCAGCGGCGGCTGTTCACGCTCGCCAACATCCTCCCGCGCGGGCTCGGGCAGCGCCTCGGTCGCTGGGTCGGTACGGGTCGCTATGCCCACCTCTTCGACCATGTGGAGGACACCCTCACGGTGCAGGCCTTCCAGGTCTTCGACTTCGACGCCATGCGCGAGTACCCCGAGCTCCTCGAGCCGTTGCTGTTCTACGTGCTCCACCGCGTGACGGTGGGTGTGACGGGTCCTGGCGACGCCACGCAGCTCAAGCTGTGCCTGATGGACGAAGCGTGGCGGTTCATCCAACACCCGATGCTGCGCGCGTATGTGCAGGAGGCGCTGAAGACGTGGCGCAAGCGCAACGCCGCCATGATCCTCGCCACGCAGGCGGTCGAGGACTTCGCCGCGTCCGCGCTCCTGCGTGCGGTGCTTGAGAGCTGCCCCACGACGTTGCTCCTCGCGAATCCGGCCCTCGACCGGCAGCAGTACGCGGACCTGTTCCGTCTGAACGCGCTGGAGCTGGACCGCCTCACGCGGCTCACGCCGCGGCGCGAGCTGCTCTTGAAACGCCCGCACACCTCGAAGGTGCTCACGCTCGACGTCGACGCGCCGTCGGCGGCGCTGTATGCGACGGGCCCGGTCGATCACGCGCGGCGGACGACGGCGTCCGCGGCGCCCACACTCACGGGTGGTCTGGCCCAGCAGGCCGCCCTCGCGTAGGGAACGAGAGGAGGAGGATCATGCGTGGACGTGCGTTACTCGCAATCGGACTCGTCGTGATGGTGAGCGCGCCGCCGCTGCGCGCCCAAGGGCTGCAGACCACCGGGGTGCGCGAGGTGACCGCGAGCGAGCGGGGCGTCATCGCGCTGGCCACGCGCATCCGGTATACCACCATGATTCTCCTGCCCGAGGGCGAGGAAATCCTCGACGTCGTCTGCGGTGACCGGGATTTCTGGGTGATCAACGCGGCCCACAACATCGCCCACCTCAAGCCCGCGAAGGAGGGCGCTGCGACGAATCTCAATCTGGTCACGGCCAGTGGGGCCGTCTATTCCTTTGTCCTCACCGAAGGCAAAGCGCCCCCGGACCTGAAGGTGTACGTGACCCCGGACCCGGATGCCGCCCCCACGAAGACCAAGTACTACTCCGCCGGCGAGGTCTCCCAGCTGCAAGCGGCGTTGACGGACGCCCGGGTGGCCATCGAAACGGTGCAGCGGCGCTCCGAAGAGACCCTGGCCGGCGTCCGG
>CADEHD010000093.1 GCA_902827055.1 uncultured Chloroflexota bacterium
CTCGACAAGTACAAGCCGCCCCTGATCATCGTGGACCTGGGCACGGCCCTCGTGTTCGACGCGGTGTCGCGCGAAGGTGACTACCTCGGTGGGGCGATCGCGCCCGGCATAGGCATCGCCTCCCAGGCGCTGTTCTCGCGCGCCGCGATGCTGCACCGCGTCAGCCTGCAGCGCCCCGCCATCGAGGGCGCGATCGGCCGCAACACCGTGCATTCGATGCAGTCGGGCCTGTTCTTCGGATATGCGGAGATGGTGGCCGGGATGGTCCGTCGCTTCAAGGACGACATCGGCCAGGACGCCACGGTCATCGGTACGGGCGGGTACGCCGAGGGCATCGCCCAGGAATCCGGCGTGATCGACTACGTCGAGCCCGACCTCAACCTCGACGGGCTGCGCATCGTGCACGAGATCAACCAGGAGGCGCGGCCATGAACGGTCCCCTCGAGGGACGGCACATCGTCCTCGGCGTCACCGGCTCGATCGCGAGCTACAAGGCAGCCGAGGTGACGAGCCGCCTGGTCCAGGAAGGCGCCGTCGTCGACGTCGTCATGACCGAATCCGCCACGCAGTTCATCACGCCCGCGACCTTTCGCGCGCTTACCCAGCGTGAGCCGTACACGGACATGTTCGGGGCGTACGGGGTTGGCGAGGCACACGTCGAACTGGCCCGCCGCGCCGAGGCGCTGCTGGTCGCGCCCGCTTCGGCGACCACGCTCGCCAGACTCGCGAACGGCCTCGCCGACAACGTGCTCGCCCTCACCGCGCTGGCGACCACCGCGCCCGTGCTCGTCGCACCCGCGATGGACGGCCAGATGTGGGAGCACGCGGCCACTCGTGCCAACGTCGAGACCCTGCGCGCGCGCGGCGTCGAGATCGTGGGACCGGCGAGCGGCCGCCTCGCCTCGGGGCGCATGGGCGCCGGGCGCCTCGTCGAGCCCGCGCTGATCGTCGATGCGCTGAAGGCACGCCTCGGCCGCGAGCACGGCGACCTCACGGGACGCCATGTCGTGATTACCGCCGGCGGGACGCGCGAGGCCATCGACCCCGTGCGCTATGTCAGCAATCACTCGAGCGGCAAGCAGGGGTACGGACTCGCCGAGGCAGCGCGCGATCGTGGTGCGCGCGTGACCCTGATCTCGACTGCCGGGCTGCCCGACCCGGGTGGTGTGACCGTCGTGCGCGTGGATTCCGCCCTCGAGATGCTGGCTGCGGTGCACGAGGCGATGCGCACCGCGCAGGTCCTGGTGATGGCGGCTGCCGTCGCGGACTACCGTCCAGCGGCTGCGGCTGAGCAGAAGATCAAGCGCGCCGACATGGGTGGTGAGCTGAGCATTCCGCTGATCGAGAACCCAGACATCAGCAAAGAAGTCAGTGGCGAATTTATCAAGGTCGTCTTCGCGGCCGAGACCCAGAATCTCGTGGAGAACGCGGCGATCAAGCTGGCGAACAAGCGCGCGGCACTGATCGTCGCGAACGACGTCTCCGCTTCCGACGCCGGGTTCGGCGTCGACACCAACCGTGTCGTCATCCTGGACGCCGCGGGCGGCCGCGAGGACCTGCCGTTGATGTCGAAGTACGAAGTCTCCAACCGCATCCTCGACCGCGTGGTGGCGCTCCTCTAGTTCGCATGCTGCCAACCGACGGGCACGTCGCCGGGAACGGACTGCGCCTGCGCTACGTCGAGTGGACGTCGGCCGCCGTCGGCACCACGTCCCCCCTCGTCTGCCTGCACGGCATTGGCGGTAGCGCCGAGGACTGGGGCAGCCTCGCCCGGGCGCTCGAGGGCACGCGGCGTGTGATCGCGCTCGACGCCCGCGGGCACGGCGGCAGCGAGTGGTCCGCTGAGGCCGCGTACAGCACCGACCACCACTTCGCCGACCTCGCCTGCGCCCTCGACGAGCTGGGCATCGACCGGTGCGTGCTCGCTGGCTACTCGATGGGGGGCGGCGTCGCGATCCTCTCGGCGCACGCGCTGGCAGAGCGCGTCACCCAGCTCGTCGTGGTGGACGCCTACCCCGGTCCCGAGATGACCGAGGGCTCCCGTCGCATCGCGCAGTTCATCGCCCGCGGTCCGTGGCTGGACGCGGGACGCCCCCGCTTCGACCCGGCGATCTCGGCCGCGTTTGCCCGCGACCTCGAGGGCGGCGCGCCGCGCCGGATGGACCTGTGGCCGCACTGGGACGCGCTCGAGTGCCCCACCCTCGTCGTGCGCGGCGAGCAGAGCCGGGTCCTGCCAGAGCCGACCGCGCGGGCGATGGAGGTGCGCCAACCCCGGGCGCGCACCGCCACGATCGAGGGCGCGACGCACAACCTGCTCTTCGAGCACCCCGATCCGCTGGGTGCGGAGGTCAGGGCCTTCCTGCGGGACGTCGCGTAGCCACAGGGCCCCGGCGCCCGCACCCCTCGGGACGGCCTACTTCGAGCGGTTCAATACCAGGTGCACGAGCGTCCGGACCGGCTGCCCGGACATGCCCTTGACCCACTCGCCGCGGTCACGCTCGACGTCCATCACCCCCGCGATGTCGAGGTGGGCCCACGGTGTGTCGCCGGCGAACTTCTCGATGAGCTTCGCGCCTGTGATCGAGCCCGCTGGCGCGCCGCCCGTGTTCTTCACGTCGGCGACATCGGACTTGATCTGCTCCTCGTATTCCTTGTCCATGGGCATGCGCCAGAGCTTCTCGCCGGACAGCTCGGCGGCCCGCTCGAGTTCTGCCATGAGGCCGTCGTTGTTCGTGTGCACGCCGTAGCGCACCTTGCCCAGCGCGACATTGATCGCCCCGGTCAGCGTCGCTACATCGATGAGGGGCGTGGCGCCCTGCTGCCGCGCGTACGCGACGCCGTCGGCGAGGATGAGGCGCCCCTCGGCGTCCGTGTTGATCACCTCGATGGACTGCCCGTCCATCGCGTACACCACGTCGCCCGGCTTCGTTGCGCCGCCGCCCGGCATGTTCTCGGTGCAGGGGGCCACTCCGAGGACGCTCACTGAGGGCTTCAGGCGCGCGATCGCCATCATCGCGCCCAGCACTGCCGCTGCGCCGGACATGTCGCCCTTCATGCGCTCCATGCCCGCCGCCGGCTTGATCGACGTGCCGCCCGTGTCGAAGGTGATCCCCTTGCCGATGAGCGCGATCGGCGGCTGCGACCCGCGTGCCTTGTAGCGGAGCACGATGAACTTCGGCGGCTGATGCGAGCCGTTTGCGACCGAGAGGTACGACCCCATGCCGAGGCGCTCCGCCTCTGCCCGCTCGATGATTGTGCACTCCAGGCCCTCGCGTGCCGCCATCTCCTGGGCGTGCGTCGCGACGATCGTGGGTGTCATGAGGTTGGCCGGCTCGTTCGAGAGATCGCGGGCGAAGTTCGTGGCCTCGGCCAGGGCGGCGCCCTGCGCGACACCGCGCTGCGCCGCCGCAACCGTCCGCGCGTTCGCCTCCACAAACGCGACCGAGATCACGGTGCCACGCGGGCGGTCAGCCTCTTTCGTGTGGTGCTTGTCGAAGCGGTACAACCCCATCAGGACGCCCTCGGACCGAGCCGCGGCCGCCACCGCCGGATCCACGGACCCCGTCGCGTAGCCCTGTGTAGACCAGGCGACTCGTCCCGCGTCCATCCCGCGCAGCGTGCGTGCGAGGTTGCCCGCCGCCCGACGCTCCGCGTGGACGTCGAAGGCCTCCGCCTTCCCGGCGCCCGCCACGACGATCCGCTTCGCGCGGGTCTTTCCGCCATGCAGCACCGTGGTCTCGCCGGCGCGGCCTGTGACTAGGCCATCGCGGATCATGAGAGCCAGGGCGCCGTCGGTCGCCCGATCGACGGCCGCCGCGTGGCCCGACAAGCGCGCCGAGCCCTCCGGGACCCAGCAGACCACCGTGTCCACGTCCAGCTGCCCGAGGTTGGCCCCGGTCACGCTCAACTCAGGATTCGTCACAGGGGGCCATCCTCTCCCGCAATCGAGTACGGGCGCGCCGACGCGTTCGCGGGAGCATATTCAGGGCTGCCACAGGGCGGCAAGGCGCCCGTTCCAGGGCGCTAAGATGAACTGGTGAGAAGGGGGTGCCCGTGCGGGTGCAGCGCGCGCTGCAGTACGTACTGCGGCAGACACACCCGGAACGCCAGCACCCGAGCTGGTGGGACCTGACCGAGCTCGGACTGGTGGCGCTCGGCTTCCTGGCCTACTTCCTCGTCCGGGGTGCCGTGGTGGATCGGGCCCCCGATGCCATGGCGAACGCCCGTGCGATTATCGCCTTGCAGGCCTCCCTCGGCCTCTGGGTGGAGCCGCGCATCCAGGAGCTGGCGCTCGCCGTCCAGCCCGTGATCCGCGCGATGAACTTCGTCTACTTCTGGCTCGACTTCCCGCTGATCGTGGGGATCGGGCTGCTGCTCTTCTGGAAGGAGCGGCGGCACTACACCCTCCTCCGCGACGCATTGCTCGTGTCCGGTGCGATGGCGCTCCTCTGCTACTACTCCTACCCCGTGGCGCCGCCGCGGTACCTCGTCGACCTGGGGTTCGTGGACACGCTCGCGAAGTACGACCACCTCTCGTACCAGGCGCAATCGATGCAGCCGTTCGTCAACCCGTACGCGGCCGTGCCGTCGCTTCATGTCGGCTGGGCTGCGCTGCTCGGCGCCACCGCGTTCCGAATCAGTCGCAGCCTGCTCATCCGAGGGGCTGGCGTCCTGCTCGTCGTGCTGCAGGCCGCGGCCGTCGTGGTGACGGCGAACCACTTCCTGTTCGATGGCGTGGTTGGGCTGATCGTGTGCGCGGCGGCCTGGTATGTCGCTGTCGGCCTGCAGACGCACGGCTACCCGCGCGCGCGGAACTGGCTCGTGCGACAGGAGCAGGCGAGGGCACAGCGGGCGGTCGTGGGACGGGCGGGCTAGCTAGCCCTCGTCGAGGTCCATGGCGAGCGCGGTGATGAACTGGTCGAGCGCCGGGCTCGAGGTGTCCACCTGCATGTGCTCGCGGGTGATCGGCTCACGGCGCATCGCGTGTCCGAGGTGCACATCGCGGGGTGACTGGGGCTCACCGCCCCCGCTGGTGGCGCCGGCGCCCGCTCCCACCGCCAAGCGTCCCATCACGACATCGGTGGGCGCCGTGACGTCGACCAGGACCAGCCGGGCGTGATGCAACTCGGCGATGCTGTAGAGGGGCTGACGTTCCCACTCGGTGAGGTTTGGGGCGTCCAGCACCACGGAGATGCTGCGGTGTAGGAGCTCGCCAATCGCGAGGCGAATCGCCCGCTGCACACGCTGACTCTCGCCGAAGGAGAAGTCCGCGGCGGGCGCGAGGCGCTGGCGCACCTCATCGGCGGAGATCACCGCAACGGGGGTGCGCTCGGCAAGCCGACGCGCGAGCGTGCTCTTCCCGGCGCCCGGCGGCCCCACGAGGACGACCAGCGAAGCCCACGCTCGAGGGCGTGGCAGCGGCTCGATGGCCTCGAGGACCAGGTCGGCGTCGCTGGGTGCTGCCGGGGGTGGCTGGTTCATCGCGGGCAGTATAGCGCGCACACCTACCGAGCCGATTGCCCCAGCGGCGACGCCCGTGCTAGCTTGCCTATGACAACAGAGAAAGCGTCCGGGCGGGAGCCCGAACCGTGATCGGCGTGCGTCTGCGCCGGTCCTGGTGAACACGGTAGACGATCACGTCGCTCAGACTCGATTCAGCTAGACATCGCAGCGTTGAAGGCACCGAATTCCACATGCAAACGGCCCAGCGTAAGTCCGACATCATCAGCCAGTTCCAGCGCTTCGATGGCGACACTGGCTCGTCTGAGGTTCAGATTGCGCTGCTCACCGATCGCATCCAGTACCTGACCGACCACCTTCGGCGGAACAAGCACGACTTCGAGACTCGTCGAGGCCTGCTGCGCCTGGTCGGCCAGCGGCGCCGCCAGCTGCGCTACCTGAGCAAGACCGACGTCGCGCGCTATCGGACCGTGCTGGAGCGGCTCGGCCTTCGCCGCTAGTCGTACTCCGCGCGCGTTCCTGCTCCCCTGCCCCGGACGCCCAGCGCGAGCAATCGCGCCCCGAGGGATGCGTCCGCTGCTGACCGCGTGGCCTGACCAGGCGTATTCCCCTTACCACCTCCACCTCGAAACCAACGAGCGCGCAGGCGTCATGCCTCGCGTTCGAGCGTGCACGCCTGTTCCGTGTGGCACAGGAGAGAAAGAGTGACGTGTGACTGAAGAACGTACGTTCAGCCGAGAGATCGGCGGCCAGACCTTCGAGGTCGGCGTGGGGCTGTTCGCCCAGAACGCAGGGGCCTCCTGCACGGTTCGCTACGGGGACACGATGGTCCTCGCGACCGTCTGCGATGGCGACGCACGGGAGGGAATCGACTTCTTCCCGCTGACCGTCGACTTCGAAGAGCGCATGTACGCCATCGGCAAGATTCCCGGGTCCTTCTTCCGCCGCGAGGGTCGCCCCAGCACCGAGGCCACGCTCGCCGCGCGCATGACCGACCGCCCGATCCGGCCGCTTTTCCCGAAGGGCTTCAAGCGCGAGGTGCAGGTGGTCGTGACCCTGCTGTCCTCGGACCGCCAGGTGCCCGCGGACGTGCTGGGCACGAACGGGGCGTCGATTGTCCTCGGGATGTCGCGGCTGCCCTTCATGGGTCCCGTGTCTGCCGTGCGCGTCGGGCGGATCGACGGCCAGTTCAAGGCCTTCCCGACGTACAGCGACCTCGAGACGTCTGACCTCGACCTCATCGTCGCCGGCACGACGCAGTCGGTCGTGATGATCGAGGCCGGCGCCATCGAAGTCCCCGAGGCCGACATCCTGGCCGCCATCGAGTTCGCACGTGGCGTCATCGCCGAGATCAACGCTTTCCAGCAGGAGATCGTCGCCGCCGTCGGCGAGCCCAAGATGGCCTTCGAGGCGCCGAGCGGCGTATCCGAGCTGCGGACGCGGGTGGCCGGCGCACTCGACGGCGAGATCAGCCGCGTCCTGGCCTCGGTCATGGACGAGGGCTTCCGCGGCATCGACGAGCTCGCGACGTTCGCCCACGAGAAGCTCGCGGATCCCGAGGTCAGCCGGTCGGACATCCGGCGGGTCATCGAGGACGTGATCAAGCCGATGGTGCGGCAGCGCATCCTGAAGGAGAACCTCCGCGCCGACGACCGCCCCGAGGACAAGATCCGCGACCTGAAGGTCCGCGTCGGCGTCATTCCGCGCACGCACGGCTCCGGGCTCTTCCAGCGCGGTCAGACGCAGGTCCTCTCTGTGGCGACCCTGGGCCCCATTGGTGACCGGCAGCGTATGGACTCCATCGCCCCGACCCAGTTCAAGCGTTACCTCCACCACTACAACTTCCCGCCGTACTCGGTCGGCGAGGCCCGCTTCATGCGCGGTCCCGGTCGTCGCGAGATCGGGCACGGCATGCTGGCCGAGCGCTCGATCGAGCCGATGCTGCCGAGCTTCGACGACTTCCCCTACACGATTCGCGTCGTGTCCGACACGCTCATGTCCAACGGGTCTTCCTCGATGGCCTCCGTCTGTGGTTCGACTCTCGCCCTGATGGACGCCGGTGTGCCGATCAAGGCGCCGGTGGCTGGCGTCGCGATGGGACTCGTGACCGAGGAGGGCAGCGACACCTACCGCGTGCTTACCGACATCGCGGGCATCGAGGACGCGTTCGGTGACATG
>CADEHD010000094.1 GCA_902827055.1 uncultured Chloroflexota bacterium
CTCGCGACTAGCCGCGCGGCAGCCCAAGGCCGCGCGTGGCGATCACGTTGCGCTGGATTTCGTTCGACCCGGACAGGATGGTCAGCGGGACGGTGCGCACGTACAGGTGCGTGAACCGCGACCCCATGGCCGAGTGCGGCGCGCTCTGCTCGCCCCACTTCTGCTTGTCCTGCCAGATCGTGGAGAACAGCCCGAAGACCTTGGTGCCGGTCCGACCCACGCGCTGCGCGAGCTCCGAGCCGTACATTTTGTTCATCGAGGCCTCGTAGTTTGGCACGAGGCCGCGGGCCTGCATCGACACGATGCGGAACGCGAAGTTGTAGAGCACCTCGGTCTCGATGTGGCGGTCGGCCACCTCGTGGCGGAGCGTGGTGAACTGGGCGAGGCGCGACTTCGCCTTGCCCTCCGTCGTCTTCGCGAACTCGATGAGGTCACGGATGTTGCGGCGGTGAGAGATCGCGCCAGAGATCCCGGAGCGCTCGAAGTCGAGCAGGGTCATGCCGACGTACCAGCCGCGGTTCTCCTCGCCAACGAGGTTCCGAGCCGGGACGCGCACGTCCTCGAAGAACGTCTCGTTGAAGGGCTCCGCCCAGCCCATGTCGGTCAGCGGTCGCACGCTGAGGCCGGGGGTGGAGCGGTCCATCATCAGGAACGAGATGCCCCGGTGCTTCGGCGCTTCCGGGTCCGTGCGCACGAGGGCGAACAGCCAGTCGGAGTACTGCGCACCCGAGGTCCAGATCTTCTGGCCGTTGATGACGTACTCGTCACCGTCGCGGACGGCTCGAGTCTGGAGCGACGCCAGGTCCGAACCCGCGCCGGGCTCCGAGTACCCCTGCGCCCAGGCCACCTCGCCCGAGAGGATCTTCGGGAGGTGTTCCTTCTTCTGCTCGTCGTTGCCGTGCACGATCAGCGTGGGGCCCAGCAGCGAGACGCCCATGCCGCCCACTGGCGGCGCCTGCGCCTCTGCCATCTCCTGGTTGTAGATGAACTGCTCGATCGTGGTGAGGCCCGCCCCGCCGTACTCCTTGGGCCAGTGCGGTGCGATCCAACCACGCTCCGCCAGCGCGCCGGCCCAATCGAGGGCGGCCTGCTTCGCGTCGGCGTTGTTCGACTTCCTGTCTGCCTGCCACCCAGCGTTCTCGCTGCCGGTGTCCTTCATGTCCCGGTAACGGCTTGGCAAGCGGTCCTTGATGAACTGGCGGACGTCCGAACGGAATACCGCCTGCTCTGGGGAATCGGCCCAGTCCACATGGTCTCCTCTGCGCGCGGATACACGCTCGCGGCTCTTGATTGTGCGTCCGCTGCCAGATTGACACGCCCGGCGCCGGCGCTCGATGCGATCGAGCACGCGCCCGCAACGAACCGAGCTGCCGCTGCTCGGCCGCCGGGATTATTGCGGGGCGAATCGAGCGCGTCAAGATTCGAGGGCCATCGCGCCCCCGGGGCCCCGCAGGTTCGCGACCGTGCGGCGGCGGCCGGGGTGCGGCGAACGGGCGGCGGAGCGACGCGGCGTGCCCTCGGGCGGCGGGTCACTGCGGTCGTGATGCGGCGGCGCTCGGTTCGAGACGAGCCCAACCGGGAGGGGCTGACACGCAAGAGGCCCGGTCGTGCGACCGGGCCTCCGTCGTGCAGCGCGTTGCGACTCGAGGGGCGGGCTAGCCGCGAGGGAGGCCCAGGCCGCGCGTCGCGATGACGTTGCGCTGGATCTCGGACGAGCCCGAGAAAATGGTGTGCGGCACGGAGCCGACGTAATCGCGGGTGAAGTGCCCGTCCATCGGGGCGTAGTCGACCTGCGCGCTCCCGTGGATGGGCTTGTCCTGCCAGATGTTCGAGTACAGGCCGAACAGCTTGGTACCCGTACGGGCCAGGCGCTGGTGGACCTCCGAACCGAACAGCTTGTTCATCGATGCCTCGTAGTTCGGCACCATGCCCGCGGCCTGCATCGACACGATGCGGAAGGCGAAGTTGAACAGGACGTCGGTCTCGATGGCGCGGTCCGCGAGCTCGTGCCGCAGCGTGTTGAACTGGGCGAGCCGCGACACCCGCTGGCCCTCCTCGGTCTTCACGAAGGCACGGATGTCCGTGATGTTCCGGCGGTACTCGACCGCACCGGAGATGCCGGACCGCTCGAAGTCGAGCAGGGTCATGCCGACGTACCAGCCCCGGTTCTCCTCGCCGATGAGGTTCCGAGCCGGGACGCGCACGTCCTCGAAGAACGTCTCGTTGAAGCCGTGGGTCCATCCCATGTTGATAAGGGGGCGGACGCTCAGGCCGGGCGTGCCCTTGTCCATCATCAGGAAGGAGATACCGCGGTGCTTCGGCGCCTCCGGGTCGGTGCGCACGAGGGCGAACAACCAGTCGGCCGTGTGCGCGCCCGAGGTCCAGATCTTCTGGCCGTTGATGACGTACTCGTCACCGTCGCGGACGGCACGGGTCTGGAGCGACGCGAGGTCCGAGCCCGCGCCGGGCTCCGAGTATCCCTGCGCCCAGGCCACCTCGCCGGAGAGGATCTTCGGCAGGTGCTCGGCCTTCTGCTCGTCGTTGCCATGCACAATAAGTGTCGGGCCCAGCAGCGAGACGCCCATGCCGCCCACCGGCGGCGCCTGCGCCTCGGCCATCTCCTGGTTGAAGATGAACTGCTCCATTGTGGTGAGGCCGGCTCCGCCGTACTGCTTCGGCCAGTGCGGGGCCACCCAGCCCTTCTCGGCCAGGGCGTTCGCCCACGCGATCGCGACGTCGCGACGCGAGGAGTCCTCGGACTTGCGATCCGCCTGCCAGCCGCCGGTCTCGCCGTCACCGGCACCGCCGTTGCGGTACGGGTCCGGGAGCCGTGCGTCGATGAATGTCCGCACCTCGCTGCGGAAGGCCGCCTGCTCTGGGGAATCCGCCCAGTCCATCGTGCTCTCCTTCGAGACCTACTCGTAGTCATGGCAGGGTTGCCAGGCTCCCGCGGCGCGAGAGCCGACGGGGTCCCGCGGGGACCCGGTAGCGGCGTCCATCCTACTGCCGCGGGCCGGACAAGTGAGGTCTATCGAGGGCTGAACGCGTGGACCTGCGGTGGGGCCGCTACGGCGCGGAGTCGCCGCGCGGGGTGTTCGGCCCGAGGATCTGGATGCGTCGAGCGAACTCGGGGAGGCCCTCCGCGGCCAGCGCCGTGATGTCGACCGCGCGGCCGGCCTCGATCTCCTCGCGGAGCTGCCCGAGCTGCTCCTCGCGCCGTTCGCGCGCTTCCTGGGTGAGCTCCAGGTCTTCGGCGAGCTGCGCGGCGAGGAAGGCTTCGGGCGCGTCGCCCCGCGCGGGACTCCGGGCCTCCATCACGCGGTCGAGGTGCGCGTACTGGTTGCCGCCCAGGAAGTGGAGCGGCCGCTTCTCCTCGACGCCAACGAGCCATCGTTCGCCGAACGCCTCGCGGTCCACGTGCACGGCCAGCGGTGCCCCGACGAACAGCACGTGGTCGCCGATGGGTACCACCTGCTCCACGGCGCACTCGATCCAGGCGGCGCAACCCTCGATGAGCGGCGCGGACACACGGGCTGCCGTGAACGTCTCGAGCTGGGTCGCCTCGAACTTGTCGATGTGCTCGCCGCTCATCGCGCCGAGGTACTGGACGTGGTGCAGCAGCGGCCATGTCGCGAAGTTGAGTGCGAACTCCTGCGCGTGCTGAATCATGTCGACCGTGTGGCGCGACTGCTCGATGGAGATGCCGATCAGCGGCGGCTTGCTGGACAGCGGCGCGTGCCACGCCAGCGGCATGACGTTGGACTGGCCTCGGTAGGTGCTGGTGACGAGCACGACCGGCCCGCCCATGAGCACGCGCGAGGCGTACGTGACGGGTACCCGCTCGACGCCTTCCGGGGGGAGGCGAAACAGATCGCTCATGCCGCGAGTATAGGTGGCGCGCAATCCGCCCCTGGCTCTAGAGCTGCGGGGGCTCCAGGGGCGGGACGCCGTCGTCGCGGTCGCGCGTGCCGAGGCGCTCGAGATCCGCGGCGATGGCGGCGAGGAGGGCGCGCACATCGAGGTCGCGGTGGGTCGGCGGGTACGTCGAGAGGCCGCCGGCGGCGCGGGTCAGGAGGGCGCGCACGCCGTGCGGGTTGTTGCGTTGGTAGTGGGTGTACCCGGCGCCGAGCTGGGCCAGGGCCTTGAAGAAGGGCTCATCCGGCGCACCGTGGGTGTCGCGCCAGGCGGTCTCCCACGCTTCGTGGGCGCCGAAGAAGACGCCCTCGTTGAAGAATGAGATCGCCAGGCGGTGGTTCGCGTCGACGCTCAGCTGGTCGAAATCGGGGAGGTCGAGGCGGCTGGCGCTCCCCGCGGGCAGCGGCCGCCCGAACCGGTCACGAGGCCGCTCCACCGTCGGCTGCGCAGATCCCTCAGCACCACCCGGGCCAGCGCTGTCGTTCGCTCCGCTCACCGGCGCCTACTCGGTGGCCTCGGCTGCGTGGCGCGCGCGGAAGCGCTGCGCCACCGGGTCGGCGGGCAGGAACTCGGCGAGGCACGCCTGGCACTTGTAGCCCATCGGCTGTCCCTCTAGCTGGGCGTTGCGATTGGGGAACCGCGCGAGCAGGCGGTCGTGGGCGCACGTCTTGGGGTCGGTCGTTGCGGCTGCTGCCATGTCTTCGTCCCTTGCTGCGGCTGCAAGCCTACCGCCTCGCGACTCCCGGGACGACCCGCGAGCCGGGCGAGGCGGAGCCACCATCGAGGGGTCACGCGCGCGACTCGGCTGCGGGATCGGCGGCCCTTGACAAGAACGTGCGTTCGCTTCATCCTCCGTGATCCGAACATCCGTACGAGCTGTGTCTCCTGCCGCTCACCTCGATGGAGCCACCCCATGAGCATCGAAACGGCGATCGCGGCGCTCCGTGCGGACCCGGACCTGGTGGCCGGCTGGGTGGACTGGCGGACGCTGCCGGCACAACCGGCGCTCTTCGGGGACTGGCCCGCCGGCCTCGACGCGCGGCTGCTCCAGGCGCTGGGCGCGGACGGCATCGAGCGCCCGTACAGCCACCAGGCGGACGCCATTGCGCACGCGCTCGCTCGCCGCGACCAGGTGGTGGTCACGCCTACCGCCTCGGGCAAGACGCTCTGCTACAACGTCCCGGTCGTGCAGGCGGTGGTCGACGATCCGTCAGCTCGCGCGCTGTACATCTTCCCCACGAAGGCGCTCGCCCAGGACCAGCTGCACGAGCTGTATACGCTCGTCACCGCGGCCGAGATCGACCTCAAGACCTTCACCTACGACGGTGACACGTCGCCCAGCGCGCGCCGCGCGGTACGCACGGCGGGTCACGTGGTGATCACGAATCCAGACATGCTGCACTCGGGTGTGCTGCCCAACCACACGAAGTGGGTGCGGCTGTTCGAGAACCTGCAGTACGTGGTCATCGATGAGCTCCACACCTACCGAGGCGTGTTCGGCTCCCACGTCGCGAACGTGCTGCGGCGCCTCCTCCGCCTGTGCGCCTTCTACGGCTCGAACCCGACGTTCATCTGCTCCAGCGCCACGATCGCCAACCCCGCCGAACTGGCCTCGATGCTGACGGGACGCGAGGTCGCGCTCGTCGACAACAACGGGGCCCCACGCGGTGAGCGCGTGCTGGGCCTCTACAACCCACCGCTCATCAACGCACAGCTAGGGATCCGTCGCGGCGTGGTCCACTCGACGCGCGCGATCGCGGAGCGCCTGGGGAAGGAGGGCGCGCAGAGCATCGTGTTCGCGCGCTCCCGCCACGAAGTGGAGCTGCTGACGCAATACCTCCGGGACGCGGGCAACGCCACGCCCCAGGCTACCGAGGCGGTGCGCGGCTACCGCTCCGGCTACCTCCCCCGGGAACGCCGCGAGATCGAGGCGGGGCTACGCAGCGGCGCGATCCGCACGGTGGTCTCCACGAACGCTCTCGAACTGGGCATCGACATCGGCGGTATGCAGGCGGCGATCCTGGCGGGGTACCCGGGCACGCTCGCCAGCCTGTGGCAGCAGCTCGGGCGTGCGGGGCGCAGCAACGAGGTCTCGCTGGGCATCGTGGTGGCGTCTGGCGATCCCCTCGGGCAGTACGTGGTGACCAACACGGAGTACCTGTTCGGCCAGCCCGTCGAGTCGGCGCTGATCAACCCGGACAATCCGATCGTGGCCGGCGAGCACCTGAAGTGCGCGGTCTTCGAGCTGCCGCTCGACGCCGCCGAGAGCCACGTGGTCGGCACGCACACCCCGGCGCTGCTGGATGTCCTCGAGGAGGACGGGACGCTGTTTCGCCAGGGCGAGCGGGTGTACTGGTCGAGCCAGGCGTACCCCGCCGAGGGGATCTCGCTGCGACTGGCCGCTGAACAGAACGTGGTGATCATCGACCAGGGGCCGCCGGCGCGCGTCATCGGGCAGGTGGACCGCCCGAGCGCGATGACGCTGGTGCACGACGAGGCGATCTACGTCCACGACGGCGTGCAGTACCACGTCGATCGCCTCGACTGGGAGGAACTCAAGGCCTACGTGCGGCGCGTGGAGGTCGACTACTACACGGACGCCCACCTCGCGGTGGACCTCAAGGTCCTCGAGGAGTGGGAAGGGGACCAGGGCGCGACTCGGCGGGGCCACGGCGAGGTCGCCGTCACCTACCTCGCGACGATCTTCAAGAAGATTAAGCTGTACTCCCACGAGAACATCGGCTGGGGCCAGATCCTGTTGCCCCAGGACGATCTGCACACGGGCGCCTTCTGGATCACGCTGCCTCCCGAGCTCGAGTCGGTGGCGACGCGCGCGGAGATCGAGGGGGCCCTGACAGGCCTCGGTGCGCTGCTGGCCGGCGTCGCGCCGCTCCTCCTGATGTGCGACCCCCGCGACCTGCACCTCGCGACGCAGGTCCGCGCGCCGCATACGGGGGTGCCCACGATCTACCTCTGGGAGTCGGTGCCCGGTGGCGTGGGTTTCGGTCAGCACCTCTTCACCGAGACGGCACGACTGCTGGCCGTGGCGCGCGGGGTCCTCAGTGGGTGCGGGTGCGCGGATGGCTGTCCGGGGTGTGTCGGCCCGCCCGCGGCGCCGGGGGTCGCGACGAAGCGACTCGTGGCGCTGGCGCTCGGGGCGCTGTGCGAGGCGTTCCCTCGCTCTGGGCCCGGTCGCGAGCGCGCGCCCGATCCGCTGGCGCCCTCGACCTTGATCGACGACCGCGTGGCCGTGGGCAGCTGAGATCCCCGTGCAGCACCTCCTCCTCGCCCCCCGACGCTCTGCCGTATCCACGCGCGAGCAGTTGCAGCGACTGATCCGCACGCTGGAGTCGAGGCCCGCGCGTCAGCCGGTGTCGCGGCCGGTGCGCCCTCGCGATGCCGGCAACGAGTCGACTGGCGAGGCGTTCCCGTACTCCCCGGCACCCCTCGAGGGGACGGAACGACGCACCACCGCGGCCGGGCCGGTCACGTACCGCGAACAGCGCTTCCCGCTCCACGACTACGTCGTGGGCGCGCAACCCCTCGCGTCGCTGGGCGCAGCCGGGCACGAGGAGCTCACCATCCTCGCGGCTGAGCTCGCCGAAGAGGTGCCCAGCGACGACCTGGTGTCGCGCCTGTTCTTCCTCGCCATCGAGACCACCGGGCTCGGCGCGGCGGGCGCGATGGGCTTCCTGGTGGCAATCGCGCACGCCGAGGATGGCG
>CADEHD010000095.1 GCA_902827055.1 uncultured Chloroflexota bacterium
TCATCAAGCCGATCGCCTACATCGTGCTCAAGCCGGGGCGCAGCGCCTCGCCCGTGACGAGCACGGCGAGCAGGACGGCGAAGAGCGGCGCCGACGCGAGCAGTGGCGTGGAGCGTGCCACACCAAGCCGGCTCATCGAGAGGTAGTTGAAGAAGCGCCCCATCGGGAAGTTGAGGATCCCGATGACCGCGAAGAGCCCGATCGTGGAGAGCGAGAGCGCCAGGAGTGCCTCGCGCTGGGTCGCGAAGGCGAGGACGCCCGTGAGGACGAGGCCTGCAACGAGCGAGATTAACGTGCCCAGGGACGTCGACATGTCGCGCAAGCCAAGCCGCACGAGGATCGCGCTGAACCCCCAGGACGAGGCGGCGGCAAGGGCGAGACCAATCGCGAGCACACGTGGCTCCCCTCGAAGCTGCCGCAGCGTACGCGATGCCGAGGTCGAGAGACACCGGAGGGGCGCCCGCGCGCCCCTCCATCATGCGACTGCCCTCGGGCGGCCGTGCCGTCACCGTTTCACGAGCGGCGCGCGGCTAGAACGGGTAGCCCTTCGCGCCGCTGAGCCCCTTGAGCGCGGAGATCTCGCCGACGTGGGCGAAGGTGTTCGCGAGGAGCAGCCCGCCGAGGGCGCCGCCGATCGGCATCTTGTTCCCGAAGATCTCGACTTCGCGGTCGAGGTCGGCATCGGAGAGCGATGCGACGTAGGCATCCGTCTTGGCGAAGACCTTCGCTGCGTACTCCGCCAGGTCGGCCGGGGTGGTCTGCATCGCGCGCGCGACCGCGTGATCCTGGGCGAACACCCAGGCGATGCCGAGCTTGGTGCCATAGCCCTCGGACTCCCAGATCGTGGGTGCGCCCTGCAGCATGCTGACGAAGCCGTCCTCGGTGTGGAGGATGTGCGCGGCCAGCTCGCCGATCGGGTGCACGACACCGGCCGGGACGTGCTTCGCCTGCTCGGGCGTCACGTCCCCGACTGTGCCGCTGTACCAGTTGTGCGCGGCCTGGAAGGAAGCGCCGAGCGTCTGCACACCGTTCACGTGGATTAGTCCCTTCTGCTCGCACCGGCGGTTGCGGTGCCGTACCTGGATGACGTGTGAGCCTCGTGGAATCGACATCCGCCCGCGACGGGTGCCGCCGCGGGCTACTTCCGAGGCCCCTCGGGCCAGTGTTCAGTCTGCCACTGGCGACGCATCTCGGGGTTGGAGAAGCGGCCGTCGCGCCACTCGAGGGCGGAGCGAAGGCCTTCGTCGCGGTTGCGCGAGCGCCAGTCCTCCATGCTCGGTGAGACGTGCATGCGCGCGTCCTGCTCGGCAGCCAGGCGCTGCATCGTGCGCGCGCCCATCAGCTCCATCGCGAGGTTGACCGAGCGCTTGTTGCCCGAGAGGAGGTCCGTGGGCACCATCGCCAGCCGGTCGGCGAGCTCCTCGACCGTCTCCTCCAGGTCCTCGAGGGGCACCGATTTCCAGACCAGGCCGATGCGCTCGGCCTCGGCGCCGGTGACGAACTCGCCGGTGAGGAGCATGTACTTCGCCCACTGCGGTCCCACGAGGTACGTCCACATGTGGGCAGGCGGCCCGCCCATCGCGCGCACGGGCGGGAATCCGATGTGCGCATCGGAGGCAGCGACGACGATGTCGCAGAGGAGCGCCAGGTCCGTACCGCCCGCGACGCAGTAGCCGTGGACCTGCGCGAGGACCGGCTTGTGCATGTCGAAGATCGTCATGCGGTCGCGTTGTGCGCCCTCCATGCGGTGGACGTCGTCATCGAACGCCTGGGAGTGGCGGTAGACCTGCGCGTAAGCGTCGCGCTCATCGACGGACTCGCCCTCGATGCGGCGCTCGGGAGTGAGGTCGTAGCCCGCGCAGAACGAGCGCCCGGCGCCGCGGATGATGACCGAGTGGACCCGCGTGTCCTCGTCGGCGTCCCGGAGTGCCGAGGCGAGCTCGGCCTGGAGCCGCCTCGAGAGGGCGTTGAGCTTCTCGGGGCGGTTGAGGGTGATGCGCGCGCGCCCGCGCTCCTTCTCGACGATGATCGTTTCGTAGTCGGTGGTCACGTCGTCCCTCCCTCGAGCGGATGCGCAGTCCGAGCACCTCGGTCGCGGATTGT
Organism: uncultured Chloroflexota bacterium; assembly: GCA_902827055.1. Classification (GTDB taxonomy): domain Bacteria; phylum Chloroflexota; class Dehalococcoidia; order UBA2979; family UBA2979; genus RBC038. Next base: position 2,104 of record CADEHD010000095.1, read on the forward strand.
ACGCGTGCCTCGGCGATTGTGATGCGCGGCGGAGGCGCCGTGCAGGCCGCCGGATGCAGCCGGTGTACGATCTTGGAGCAGTCCCCCGCTGTCCCCCTTCCCCTGCCTTCCTCCGACAGTGGTTGCCCGAGGCGCATGCGGGGCGGCGTTCGCCGTCGCCACCCGTCGGAAGCGCGGGGCTGCTGACGCTGCCGCACAGGCCGCGCCGCACAGGCCGGGCCACACTGCCTCGCCTCGAGAGGACCCTGATGACCTCGACGACACGCGTGGCGCCGATGACGCGTCGCGACTGGTTGATCCCCGCAGCGCTGATCGCACTCGCCACGATCCCCATCATCGCTGGAGTCGCGCGGCTGGTGATGCTGGGGACCGGCGCGCCCGTACCGGACCGGTTCGTGTCGGCGCCGATCCCCGTCGTGTTGCACATCCTGAGTGCGACGACGTACTGCCTGCTCGGCGCATTCCAGTTCTCGCCGGGCTTTCGTCGGAATCACCTGAGATGGCATCGGGGAGCGGGTCGTGTCCTCGTGGGGGCTGGCCTCGTGGCAGCGCTGTCTGGGATCTGGATGGCGCTCACCTACGCGATCGTCCCCGCCGACAACGCGCTGCTCCATGCCTTCCGGTTGCTCGCGGGCACCGGAATGGCCGTCAGCATCGTGATCGCGTTTGTGGCCATCCGCAGACGGAACGTATCCGAACACCGCGCGTGGATGGGCCGTGCGTATGCCCTCGGCCAGGGGGCGGGCACGCAAGCGCTGACGCAGCTCCCGCTGATCCTCGCGTTTGGGCCGGCGGATGCGATGCCGCTCGCCCTGATGATGGGCGGAGCCTGGGCGCTCAACCTCGGGGTGGCCGAGTGGTTCATCCGGCGCCGGCCCGAGGCTGGGCGCCGGCCTGTGCCTGCCGGCGTGCCGAGCGGCGCGCACGCGTAAGTCCACGTCGGGCCTCGTTGCACCGCCGCGGGGCGTCGACGAGGTCCGCTCGGTCGAGGTGCTACAGGTGCTGGGTCAGGCCGCCGTCGACGTGGAAGACCTGGCCCGTGACGTTTCCCGCGCCCGAGCCCGCGAGCCAGAGCGCCATCGGTGCCACGTCGTCGGGGGAGCCGGCGCGCCTCGGAAGGGTGAATCGGATGGCGCGGCCCGCGTCGTCGTCGCGCTCGTCGAGGCGGTCCTGCATCCAGTCCATCCACCCCGTCGAGATGCCGTTGATCGTGACACCCTGCGGCGCCAGCTCCTGCGAGAGCGACCGCACGAGTTGCTGCGTCGCCCCGTGTGCGGCTCCATACGCCGCCGTATTCGAGAGGCCGCGCTCACCGAGGACGTGGGACAGCAGCACGATTCGCCCGCCGGCGGGGTCGTTGCGGCGCATCTCCTCGGAGGCCGAGCGCGCGACGAAAAAGTGGGCGTTGAAGTTGTACGCCATCACCTGCTGCAGCTCGGAATCCGAGGTCTTCCCAATCGGCTTGCCGAGGAAGAGGTCCGAGGCGCACACGGCGACGTCGATGCCGCCGAGCTCCTTCGCGATCTGGCGCGTCGTCACCTGCACGTTCTTGCCGAGCGTGACGTCCATGACGTAGACCGTCGAACGCGCCCCCAGCGCCTCGAGTTCGCGCTGCAGCCGCTTCGCGCTGACGACCGCCTCGTTGGGATGCAGCACAGCGAGCGCGATCTGGGCCCCGGCCTCGGCGAAGCCGCGCGCGATTGCCGCGCCGACGGGCGACTCGGCGGCCACGATGAGCGCGCGCTTGCCATCGAGGCGGAAATGGGCGGGGCCGGGCATGGCCGCGAGTGCGGCGAGCGCGTCGGGGGACGTCACGAGGCAGCTCCGATCTCGTGGGCGGGCGCGAAGGTGACGGGCGCAAGCCCACCCGCGAGCCCGCCGCCATCGATGATGAACAGCTCGCCGGTTACGTAGCGGGACGCATCGGAGGCGAGGTAGAGGGCGAGTGGCCCGAGCTCCCACCAGTCGCCCAGGCGCCGAATCGGGACGCGGACGCCGCGGTTGCGGCGGACCTCCGCCTCCTGCTCGTCGCGCGGCGGGCGCTGGTTGATGTAGCCCGGGACGATCGCGTTCACACGGATGCCGTGCTTCGCGAGCATCGTCGCGGCCGACTTCGTGAGCGAGATTACGCCACCCTTGGCCGTCGGATAGGCGAACTGCTGGTTCCCGCGCATCGCCGTGCCCGAGGCCACGTTGACGATGACCCCGCCGTCACCCTGTGCGACGAACTGGCGTGCGGCGGCGCGGTCGCTGAAGAAGGCCGACTTCAGGTTCGTGGCGACCACCGACTCGAAGGCCTCGTCCGGGTATTCCCAGAACTCCAGGTTCTGGGGCCCGCCGCCGCCTCCGGCGTTCGCGATCATCACATCGAGGCGTCCGAAGCGCGCGACCGCGGCCGCGACCAGCGCGTCGACCGCCTCGGAGCTGGTCACGTCCGTGGGGACCGAGATCGCCGTGCCTCCATCGGCTGTGATCTCTGCCACCGTCTCGTTGATCTGCTCGGGTGTGCGGGCGGCGCAGACCACCTGTGCGCCCCCAGCTGCGAGGGCCTTGGCCATCGCCTTACCCAGGCCGCGGCCCGAGCCCGTGACGATGGCGACTTTGCCATCCATGCGCAGTGAATCGAGGACCATCGTTCCTCCAGACTCGGACGTGGGGCGCGTGACCGATGGGGTCGCGCTAGAAGGCGCCGAGGAGCGCCCCGGCGATGACGGCAGTGCCGAGCGCAATCCTATACCAGACGAACACGCGCAACGTGCGCGTGCGGAGGAACGTGAGGAGCCCCGCGATCACCAGCCAGCCGACGACGGCCGCGGTCGCGGCCCCGACGAACATCGCGCCCCAGGCCAGGGGCGCGTCATCGAGGAGCGCCTTGCCCAGCTCGAGCACCGCCGCGGCGAAGACCACAGGCGCCGAGAGCAGGAACGAGAAGCGCGCCGCCGCCTCCCGATCGAAGGCGAGCGCGCGGGCCGCCGTCATGGTCGCGCCCGACCTCGAGACACCGGGCATCAGCGCGACCGCCTGGGCGATCCCGACGAGGATCGCGGCCGCGTAGGTCATGGAGGCCAGACCACGGTTGCCCTCCAGTCGATCGGCCCAGCCGAGCAGCAACCCGAACCCGATCAGGTTCACGCCCACGATGAGCGGGGAGCGCAGGTAGGTCTCGATGGTGGAGTTGAAGAGGAGCCCCGCGAGCACCGCCGGCACCGTGCCCAGCGCGATCGCGAGCAGGAGGCGCGTCTCGGGACTCCAGCGGCGGATGCCCGCTCCGTGGGTGGTGGCGTCATCGACGAGGCCGCGCGCGAATCCGAGCCAGTCGGCGCGAAAGTAGACGAGGACCGCGAACAGCGTCCCGAGGTGCAGCCCGACGTCGAAGGTGGGGGAGGCCGTCTCGCTGCCGAGGAGACGGCTGCTGAGGAGCAGATGCCCCGAGGACGAGATCGGGAGGAACTCGCTCAGTGCCTGCACCGCGCCGAGGAGGATAGCCCGCGGGTAGTCGTCCACCCTTCGAGGCTAGGGCTCCGGCCGAGTACGCGCGCGAACGGGTCTCGCCCGCGGCCTCGGTCCGGCGCGCGGGATCGCCGTTCCTCCGCGTACTATCAAGCGATGCCGAACTCGCCCTACTCGCCGCCCGAGGCCGATGCGCCGCGCTCGCCCGCGATGTGGCTGCAGGCGATGCTGCCGGAGATCGAGCCTGAGCGCGCGCCCGAGGCGTGCTGGGTGGCGTTCGCGAAAACCCGGTCGCCGGAGCACCACCCCCCGCTGTACTGGCTCGGGCGGGCGCTGGACGAGGTGGCACGGACCGGCCTCGCGGAGGCCGTGGCTGCGCGCGTCCGAGAGGCGCATGGCGACCGCGCCTGCGCGGGCTGGAGCGAGGCGGATCAGCGGGTGCAGGACGTGCTCAGCGAGGTCTGCGCCACCGCGTGGGTGCAGGAACACCTCGGCGCCCCCGAGCGACTCGAGGTTGCCGTGGAGCGCGCCGGCGTCAGCGCGACGCTGCTGCACGTGCCGTTCCTCGATGCGTGGGTGGCGCCGCAGCGGATGTGGCCCGTGCGGACCATGGACCAGCTGCTGCGGCAGGCCGCGGCGCGCTTCGAGGAGGCTGCGGCATCGATGCCGCGCGGCGCGCGCAGCCGGACCGTGTACCTCGATATTCCGCTCAACATGTTCGGATGGGCGCAGGACGTGGGGTACGCGGGGCCGAGCACCGAGCCGTTGCGAGCGGCCGTGAAGCACTTCGCGGGTGAGCATCACGTCGGCTACGTGCTCACGCGCCCGTTTCAGTGGGGCGTGCCCCTCGAGACCTGGTACTGAGCTAGCGAGTCGCGGACCGCGTCGCCGTCGTCGGACTGCGGTTCGAGGCCGCCTCGAGCCTTTGCATCACTGCCATGGCGCGTTCGAGCGTGGCGACCTCCACGGTGGGCAGGGTGCTGAGTTCGCGCACAAGCGATTCCACCCGCAGGCGCCGACCGGACTCCAGGAGCGCACGAGCCTCCGGGGTGGCGTGCAGCACCTGGGCTCGTCGGTCGCGTGGGTCTGGTTCGCGCCGGACGTAGCCGGCCGTCTCGAGGGCGGCGACCGTGCGGCTCATCGAGGGGGCCGTGACCTGCTCGGCCGCGGCGAGCGCCGTGAGGCTGCAGGGCCCGCCGAACACCAGGACGGAGAGCGCGGACGCCTTCGTGGGTGAGATGCCCATCGCGCGGTCAGAGAGGCGGATGCGACGCAGGAGGTGGATTGCCGCGCTGTTCAGCGACGCCGCCAGCGCCTCGAGGCGGGGGGTGTCGGGGGCAGACCTCGGGGCGACGGGAGTTGACGGCATGCCTATAGTTAGCATGTCTAACTAACGAACACAAGCCAACCGACGCGACGGCGCGAGCGCCGAGCCGTGGGAGGCGAGGGGGGACATCGTGACCGAGGACCGCGGGTTCGGGCTGAGGCAGCTGGGGCAGGTCGCGCAGCCCGTGCGCGACATCGGGCGGGCCGTCGGGTTCTATCGCGACGTACTCGGGGCGCGTCACCTCGCGACGTTCGATCCGCCCGGGCTCGCGTTCTTCGACCTGGATGGCGTGCGCCTGATGCTCGACGCGATCGGGGAGGCGCAGCGATCCGGAACCCCGCTCTACTTCCGCGTTCCCGACGTGCATGCCGCGTGCGCCGCCCTCGTGGGGCGGGGCGTCAGCATCGAGGCGCCGCCCCACCTCATCAACCGCGACGACGCCGGGGTGTTCGGCGCGCCCGGTGCGGAGACGTGGATGGCGTTCTTTCGCGACCCGGACGCGAACCTCCTCGCCGTGATGAGCGAGGTCTCGAGTACGTAGGCCGCGGTCGGGTCCGATGCGGGCGGCGGGTAGCGCAACAGGGGGCGCCTGCGAGCGCCCCCTGTTGTTTCGGAGGGGCAGCGGCGTTAGTTGAGCGTCAGGCGCGACAGCGTTACGAACGCGCGATCCAGGTCACCGCGCGCCT
>CADEHD010000096.1 GCA_902827055.1 uncultured Chloroflexota bacterium
CTCCGGCTGCCCCCGCCCGAACCGCGCGTCGACGGCCGTCGAGCCCCATCGCAGGTCGCGCCCTCTCGTCCAGTACAACCGCGCGAGTCCGAACGCGACGATCGCGGCGACGAGCCCGGTCAGCCCGACGGTCACGGGGGTGATCGCGAACGCCCGCGCGAAGCTCCAGCGCTCCTTCAGAATGGGGGTCGGCTCCGGTACGACGACGCCCTTCGCGAGGGCGACGACGACGGTCAGGCCCTCGAACGGCGCGAGCGCACGGTGCCCGAACGTGGCGCCGTTGCCCTCGACGACGGCCGTCGCGCACGGTCGCGCTGATCCCGCGGGACCCGCGAAACACGCGATCTCGGTCGGAGCGGCAGGGGTATGCACGCGGACGGTGGGACGCGCGATCGGGACGGACCACTGCGTCCCGAGGGCGTTCCAGTACAGCTCGTCGTGGTCCGCGAAGGCGTTCAGCCCACCCTCGATGCGGTAGCGCAGCACGTACGTGTACTCGCCTCGGATGGTGCGGTCGGGATCCCCGATGCGGATCCTCAGGATGCCGCCTCCCGGCTCCTCGAGAACGTAGTCGTCGGAGGCGCCCCCCGTGGCCGCCACCGACTCCACCTCGAGTGGGTACGTGCGGTCGTGCGTGTCGTCGAAGCGCAGTGTGACCGGGATCTCGCGAAGGATGCCGTGGCGCTCGTCCGGGAAGACGTAGGTGATCTGCTCCTGGATCGCGAGCGTCCCGTCCCGCTGCACGGTGATATCGACGTCGTAGGCGGTGATCTGCTCCGCACGTGGCGCCTGCGCCCGCGCGTCGGCCGACAGCGCCATCGCGAGGACGATCGCGCCGACTCCGGCCAGCAACCGTCCCCAGCGACTCCCGCCCCGAGTCGGGGCATTCACGTCATTCGTGGTGACACGTCGCCGCATCAGTCGCGCCCTTACGGTCATGCACTGCGATCCCTTCAGCCTCCGTGCCCGCGGTCACGGTACCGCGCTTTGCGAGCGGCGGAACGGTGCGTCCGACCCGAACGGACGTGCCCGAGTCTGCACGGCCCAGTCTCCGCGGCCGATAATCGGTCCATGAGCATTACCCCTATCTCCACACGTCCGGCTGGTATCGCGCTCGTGGTCGCGGTGGTGGCGTCGCTTCTCGTGCTGTCGCCCCGCCCCGCGGCGGCCGGACAGCTGGTGGGCACGGTGCCCGGCCCGGGCTCGCTCGGCCTCGTCGTGTGGAGTGGCGGCCCCGTCGAGGACATTCGCGCCGCGGTCAGCGGCAGCCAGTGCTCGCCTCGCTCCACCTGGGTCACGAGGCGCAGCGGCGGCCTGATCGGCTACCTCTATGGCGCCCCGGATGTCGTCAACTCCGGATTCCGCGCGGAGTACGCGGGAGGCAACCTCCCGACCAACACGCCGCTCGTCCTGGTCTGCGCACCCCTCGCCACGGCCGCTCCCGCGCCGGCGCCGCCCGCAGCAACCGACTTCGGGGCTGCCGAGGCGCAGATGCTGGCCCTGGTGAACCAGGCGCGCACGGCGAACGGCCTGGCGCCGTTCACCCTCGACGTGGCGCTATCCAACGTCGCACGAGCGCATTCCTCCGACATGGTGGTGCGCAGCTACTTCTCCCACACGAGCCCGGACGGCCTCAGCCCGTTCGACCGCATGACGCGCGCCGGCATTACCTACCGGTCCGCCGCCGAGAACATCGCGTGGGCGGGAAGCGTGACGGTCTCGCACGAGTCGCTGATGAACTCGCCGGGACACCGAGCGAATCTCCTCAACCCGGGGCTGAATCGCATCGGGATCGGCATCGTGCGGAAGGACTCGCTGCACATCATGGTGACGCAGGTCTTCCGCGACTGACGGACGGGCCGCGCACGCGGGCACCCGAGGCCTCGCGACCCCCTGCGGCCGCGTGGCGGCCGAACGCATTCCACCGTTACGACCACTCCCGCCGCCGAGGCAGGTTGGCCGCTCATAGGCCTGGCGCCCTCGTTACGTCCGAGCGGGAGCGCGGCCTGTGGCTACCGACCTCGAGCACGCCGACGCGCAACCAGACCCGCCCGACCGAACGCGGCGGGCCTCCATCGGGCGTCCGTTACGTCGTTGGAGTCGTGGGTATCGAGGATGATGGGGCGTCGATCGTCACCCCGGCAGGGTCCGCCGTGTGTTACGTCGCACTGTCGCATGTCGCGTGGGAGGCGAGTCGCGCGCTGAGCGCAGCGGTGAGTCGGTCCTCGCGCGGTCGAGCGGGCGGTCGCTCCGACTAGATAACCCCGAGCACGCGGCGCCGACCACCCTGCTCCTGCTCCTCGATGGAGGAGGCGATCTCGCGCAGCGAGCGGGCGAACATGGCGCCTGCCTTGTGCACGCTCACGGGCACGCCCGAGGCGGCGGCACGGAGCACCTGGACGTCGTGGCGGATCTCCCAGCGCACGTCCAACCCGGGGTCCGCTGGCAGTTCGCGCACGGTGTTGAACGCCCGTGAGTAGTTGATCAGCAACGCCATGCGCTCGGTGACGTCGCCGTGGCCGCGCAGGCGCTCCACGATGTAGTGCACGGCGCGCAGCGAGCCGATCTCCGGGGTGCTCACCAGGATCGGGAGCGTCGCCCGCTCGAGCGCGGCGCCGGCGAGCTCCGAGTACCCGGCGGCGGTGTCGATCACGACGTAGTCGTAGGTGCTGCTCAAGTCAGTGACCAGGTCAGCCACATCGGTGGGCGTGAGCTCGAGTTCGGCGTCGGGGTCCGTGGGCGCGGCCAGGAGGCGCACACCGGTCCGCGTCTCGGTCAGGTACGGCGAGACGGCGCCCGCTCCGCCGGGGTTCTTGGCCCGGTCTCGCTTCCACTCCTGGATGCCGAGGTCGGGCAAGGTGTCGAGCATCATCGCGACGCTGCCGAACAGCAGGTCGAGGTCCACGACGACGACGCCGGCCTGGCGCGTCCGCGCCAGCTCGATCGCGAGGTTCGCGGCGATCGTGCTCTTACCGGTGCCACCTCGAGCGCTCGCGACGGTGATCACGCGCCCCGCGGTCGAGGCGCGCTGAGGCGTCGCCGGGCCGCTGTTCGAGACGGCGCGGCGGCCCGCGGCAGTTGCGGAACGGGTGGCAGCGTCGCGGAGTTCGTCGTCGGACAGGGGCAGGGTGGCGAAGTCGTGCGCTCCGGCGTTCATCACGCGGCGCACGGTCTCGAGGTCATCGACGCTCGAGATGATGGCGAGCCCTGCCTTGCTGGCGTCGGCCAGCGCCTGCGCCGTACGCAGGGCGGGCACGATCGGCTCCTCGACGTGCATCATCACCACGTCTGGTCGCAGCGCGGCGGCGCGGCGCACGGCGTCGATGCCGGGCCAGGCCTCGCCGGCGACGGAGAAGCCGGGCGCGCGGAACGAGCGGCGCAGGGCCTCCAGCACCTCGGGGTCGCTGGTGACGAGCAGCACGCGGAGTGTGGGGTCCGCGCCTGCCGAGCTTCGTTCGGGCCGTCCTGTGACCATTCCCCCGCCTTACCCTCGTCTTATGTTCTGTCAGGCATGGGATGGCCTCGCGATCTGGCGCCGAGGCGATTCCACTCCCGAGGGTCGCGTTCTCATCATCGGAGGGCTTGGGCGATCTCTTCAGCGGTGACGGTGGCCCGTCCCCCCTTCTGGACTCGCAAGGCCGGTCGATGATCGGGACGCGGGGGTCCGCACTGCGAGCGGGGAGACGGCCAATGAACACGCTTGTTGCACGTATCTTCGTGCGTTCGAAGCTGCGGCGCGCAGCCGGACTCGCGGCGCTGGCGGCGGGAGCGACCGTCGGCTGGCTGCCGCGTGGCGCCGAGGCGGCTTCGGTGCCGGGACTCGACTCCGGTCTCCTGTTCCCCTCCGCGGGCGCGTTCCTGCTCGTATCTGGGCTCCTGGTGGGCGCGCTCTACTGGCGGATGCTCCGCCGACGCCGCCTGCCGACTCGCCCCACGATCAGCGCGGAGTCGGTCGCGGCCGCCCAGCTCGACGAGTTCGGTGTGCACTTCCAGCCAGTCATCAACCTCGCGACGGGCGACCTCGTGGGCGCCGAGGCGCTCGTGCGCTGGGAGCAGCCCGGCGCCGAGGTGACGACGGCTCGGCAGTTCTTCGCGCGCGCCGCTCGCGCGGGCGTCCTCGACGATGTGGTGGCGCGGGCGATGCGCCCGGCCTGCGACTTCGCGCGGGACTGCCTGGACGCGAACGCCGGGGCGTTCCGCCTCCACATCAACCTCTCCGAGTCGCAGCTCCGCGCGGGCGATGCCACGGTCGAGGTCCTGGAGCGTGCCCTCCGCGAGAGCCAGCTGGTGCCCTGGGCGCTGCAGGTCGAGGTGCCCGAGCGGGCGCTCGTCGAGATCGGGCCAGGCGTGACGACGACGCTCAAGGCGATCGCAGACCTCGGCGTGAACATCGCGATCGACGACTTCTGGGGGCAGGACGAGACCTACTGGGTCCTCAGCATCCCGGGCGTCACGGCGGTCAAACTCGACCTCCGTGCCAACACCAACAGCGAGACGTCGCGGGCCTCACTCGCGAACGCGGCCCGCATCGCCCAGTCGCGCAACCTCACGGTCGCGGCCAAGCGCGTGGAGTCGTCGTTTGAGATGGAGTTCGCCACCGACATCGGCTGCACCGAGGTGCAGGGGCACGCCTACGGCCGCCCCATGGAGGCCTCGGAGTTCCGCTCCGCGGCGATCCACGTGCCGCCGTCGACGCAGGCCGAGGCACCGACGCCGCTCGCGAGCTGACTCAGGGCGGCGCTCCCGCCCGAGCTGCCAATCTCGGCAGGGTCCGCCGGACGGGCTACGCAGCGTCGAGCTGCGAGCCGTTCGCGCGCCACGAGGCGATGATCTCGGCCGCCTGCTGGATGCGACCGCCCTCGGAGGCCAGCTCGGCGAGCAGCAAGTTCATCTGCTCCTCGTCAATCTGGCTGAGGTGCGCGATGCCAGCGCGGGCCTGCGCGCGTGGAAGCGCCCGCTCGAGCGCTGCCTCGGCGGCCCCGTGATGCGTCATCACCTGGAACAGCAGCTCCAGCGCGTGCGTCTTGTCCATCCGCATCCCTGCACCTCGCCTTCGGCATCAGCCTCGCGGCCGGTGCCCCCATCCACTCGCGCCGCGACTCGCCGCAATTGCTCGGGCGTGCACGGGCGCGCTCCCAGCGTGCCGCAGTCGCACGCGGCCAGCATCAGGGCAAGCACGGCAGGGTTTGCCCGCCCTCAGGCAGGCTCGATCACGTCCTCGATGCGGGGCGGGGCGCTGAGCGTGCGATGCACGGGACACCTCCGCGCTATCTCAGTGAGGCGGTCGCGCTGCTCGCTCGACAGCGGTCCCAGCAGGCGGATGTGCCGACGAATGAGTTCGAGTTTCACGTCCCCTTCCTCGCAGTCGTCGCAGTCGCGAGCGTGCACCCGGTCGTGGGTGAGCTCGACCTGGACCTCCTCGAGGGGCCAGCCCTTTCTCCGCGCGTACATCAGGAGCGTCATGGAGGTGCAGGCGCCCAGCGCGGACAACAGCAGCTCGTAGGGAGTCGGGCCCAGGTCGTCCCCCTCCGGCGCTGGCTCGTCGGCAATCACCTGGTGGTGTGACGTTGTGATCTGCGTGGTGTACCGCCCACCCACGCTCCGCCCCAGCACGGTCGTCGCCATCGCATGGTCCTTCCCTCGGCCCGGGTGTCGCCCGTCGAGAGTAGGCGGTGGCGCGGCTCGCTAGAACCGCGAGGCGGCAGCGGCGGGAGTGAGGAAGTCGACCTGTGCGCCCGCGGCGAACCCGGCGTCGCGCAGGCGCGCCGACAGCTGCGCGTACGCGTCGTCGTCAGCGACCTCCACGCGCAGCGTGAGGCGCGCCACGCCCACGGGCAGGTCGGGCGGGGTGAGGTCGTGCCCCACCTCGATGACGTTCACACCCCCGGCGGCCAGGGTCGCCGTGATCAGTGCCAGCTCGCCGGGGACGTTGGCGGCGGCAAAGGTCACGCGTCGCTGCCGCCCATCGGCGGCCAGCCCGCGCTGGACCAGTCGTCCGAGGAGGCTCACATCGATGTTGCCGCCGGACACGATCACGACGACGGGGCCGTCGGGGCGTACGAACCCGCCCCGCAGTGCCGCCACCCCCAGCGCGCCGGCACCCTCGACGACGAGGCGAGCGCGCTCGAGCAGGAACACGACGGCGCTCGCGATGTCGCCCTCGGGGACGGCCACCAGGTCGTCCACGTAGCGCTCGATGAGGCCGTGCGTCAGCGCCGAGGGGCCGGCGACGGCGACGCCGTCGGCGACGGTGCGGGCGCGCTCGACGGTGGTCGGCGCGTGCGCGGCCCTCGAGGCGACGATCCCGGGCATGGCGGCGCTCTGTACGCCTACGACGCGGAGCGCCGGCCGCTGCGATTTGAGCGCGAGGGCGACGCCCGCCAGCAGGCCTCCGCCCCCGGCCGGCACGAGCACCGTCTTGCACTCGGGGAGCTGTTCGAGCACCTCCAGCCCGACGCCGCCCTGTCCCGCGACGATCTCCGGAGCGTCGAACGGCGGGACGAAGAGCCACCCGTGCTCGGCGGCCAGCCCTTGCGCGTGCCCGATCGCGTCGCTGAGCCCCCCGTCGACGAGGATGACCTCGGCGCCGTACCCCCGGGTCGCGCGCTGCTTCGCGAGTGGTGCGGTGCGCGGCATGACGACGGTGGCTCGGATGCCCCGCTCGCTGGCCGCCAGCGCGACGCCCTGGGCGTGGTTGCCGGCGCTGGCCGCGACCACGGCCTCCGGCGACCGCACGGCGAGCATGTGGTGCGCGCCTCGGATCTTGAACGAGCCGGTCCGCTGCAGGTTTTCGCACTTGAGGTACACGGGCGCGCCCACGACCGCAGCGAGTGCGGCGCTGGGGAGGAGCGGGGTCGGTCGGACGTGCGCCGCGATGCGCTGACGCGCCGCCTGCACGTCGGCGAGCGTCAGACCGCTGGAATCACCCTCGCGAGTCACGCCGCCTCCTCCGTACCCCCTCGCGGGGCGCTGCCACCGCCGCAGTGTCGCACCCGAGGGCGTCCGCCCGCTCGTCGAACCTGCCACGAGGCCGTCCAGGGGCCCAACGTTAACGTCGAGTTCCTCGGCGTTTCATCTCGTTGCAACACCGCCGCCCGACGATGGAGGCGTGAATCAATACACCTTTGACGCAGCCATCCACACCATCAGCCCCCTTGTCCCGCGCGGCGGTCCCTCCAGCCACCCGGGTCCGCATCCCTGCGCGCCGGGCGCGCCCGGCGTGCAGCACGCGCCACGCGACGGCGATCGCGAGCGGGACGGGGTGCCCGCGAGGTCACCCACGCTGCCGCGTGTCCTCGTGTACGGCGGACACCAGGACTTCCGCGCTCGCGCCGCGCTCGCCTTTCTCGAGGTCCTCGGGGACGGGGTCCTCACGGCCTGCGGGCCGCGAGGGGAGAGCCTGGGTCCCACCCACCCCGCGCGGCTCGTGATGGACGAGCTCGCGCTGGATCTCGCCACCACCCCTCGAGGCGTGGGGGCGGACCACCCCGATCACTGGGACTACCTCGTCACGTTCCGCGATGTCGATGCGGGCCGTCAGCGC
>CADEHD010000097.1 GCA_902827055.1 uncultured Chloroflexota bacterium
CAGTCATGCGGCCGCCGGCGGTGTCCTCGTCGTAGGCGAGGAGCTCATCGACGGCCTCGCGCGTCTCCGCCGGCAGCGCGGCCACGACGTCCGCCGCCTCGTCTGGCGATAGCTCCTGCACCACGTCGGCCGCGACGTCATCCGGGACCCGCGACAGCACGTCGGCGACCAGCTCCGGCGCCAGCCCAGCCAGGAAGTCCTCGCGATAGTGCGGCGTGATGTACCCGAGTGCGGGCGCGAGCTCTTCGGCGGAGAGGCTGGAGACCATCAGGTCGCGAAGGCGCTCATCGGGCCCACTGAGGGCCTCGGCGAGTTCCGCGGGGTGCATCCGGCGTGCCAGCGCCAGGACTCCCTCGCGGTCGTCCTCATCCAGAAGTGCATCGAGCGTGACGCTGATGGGTTCGTTCATCGTGATCTCCGTGCGCGGCCAGCCCGGCGCGCGGAGTCACGCCCGGGGCTACTCGAGTGGCTGCCTCGGACTACTGGGGTCGTCCACTGGTACCTCGCTGCCCTGGCGGTGCCCGAGAAGTGGGCACGAACGTACTGACCTCTTCATCCTGCGCCCCCACTCGCGCGGCCGCAACCCCGAAATCCCCCGGGGCGAGGCAAGGCGCGCGTGTTAGGATGCGGGGCATGGCCAGCGAACCAGTGATCGACACGCGCTCCTACCGGGACCTGGTCGGGCGCTTCGCCACCGGCGTCACGGTCATCACCGTGAACGACGCTGGCACCTTTCGCGCCATGACCGCCAACTCCTTCACCTCGGTGTCCCTGGACCCGCTGCTGGTCCTCGTCTGTGTGACCCGCGACGCCTCGATGCACGACCCCATCCACGAGGCCGGGTCGTTCGCGGTCAACCTCCTCGCGGCCGACCAGCGCCCGGTGTCGGAGCTCTTCGCCCGCCGGGGCGAACTGACCGAGCCGATGGGGGGGCTGCCGTTCCACCTCGGGGGCACGGGCGCCCCACTCCTCGAGGGCACGCTGGGCTGGTTCGAGTGCGAGGTCTGGCGCGAGTACGACGGTGGCGACCACACGATCTTCGTCGGCCGCGTCGTGGACATGGACTACTCGCGCCCCGATGAGGAACCGCTCCTGTTCTTCGGCGGCCGCTACCGTCAGATGGCCGTCGCTCCCTAGCCCACCCTCGACGCGCTTCGCCTCCGTATCGGGAGATTCCGCATATCTGAGCGCCGTCCACTCGCGTAGGTTCCCCGTATGCGTATTGGTGCCAGCGGTATCTCGCCCCAGGACTCCGGTGCCCCGCCCGCTGAGGGCGCGCGCGACCGGAACGAGGCACCCGGCGCCTCGTTCAGCACCGTCCTGGCCCAGCGCCTCCGGGAACCTCGCGACCACATCGAACTGACACGCGAGGCGGTCCGGGCGACGATCGACGAGGCTCGTTCGGGTTCCGCGCTCATCGCGACGCCTCAGATGGCGCCGGGGCTGCAGCCGGCCGCCTACTCCCGGACCCCAACTCCCTCCGGGGCGTTCGGCCAGCTCGGCGCCGACCCCTTTGGCTGGCGAGCGCTCACGCGCAAGCTCGGCGATCAGGTCGTCGCTCCGGGCTTCGGAGAGGTCTTCGAGGCGCAGATCCAGCAGGAGTCCGGATTCGACCCCGAGGTAGCATTCGGCTACCGACGTTCCAGCGCCGGCGCCGAAGGCATCGCGCAGCTCATGCCCCAGTACTACCAGGGGGTGAATCGCCGCGACCCCGAGGCGTCACTGCAGGCCGCCGCGGACTCGATGCGTCACTACCTCGCGGCGAACAATGGCGACGTCCGGAAGGCGCTGGCCTCGTACAACGCGGGCCTCGGCACGGTGCAATCGCTCGTCGCCGCCCACGGCGCGAACTGGGAACGGGGCCTGCCGAGCGAGACCAAGCAGTACCTGGCCGCGATCGTCGGGGGCGCCGCGCCCGCCGTCGATGCGCGCGAGGGCGCGAGGGCGTTCGGTGGACGCGGCCCGCACGGCGTCCTCACGGCGCCGGTGAGCGGCTCGCGTGCGCGCGACGCCGGCGGTGCCCTCGAGTGGCGCGGCGCTCCGACGGGTGATGTGCTCTCGCCGGCTGACGGCGTGGTCGCGAGCCTGGGCAGCGGCGCGAGCGCCGGGAGACTGACCCTCGACCACGGGAACGGCTGGACCACCCTCCTCGAAGGGCTGGGCAGCCTGAACGTCCGGGCCGGTGACCTGGTGCGACGGGGTCAGCCGCTCGGGAGCCTGCCGGAGACGCAGGCCGATGCGGCGCTGCGCCTCAGTGTGCTGTTGCGCGGTCAGCCGATGCCCGCCCGCCCGTACGTCATCGACGCCGGTTAGCCACGGGACCACTCGCAGTCGCGATGCTACAATCCGAGATGCGCGGCCCCGAGGCCGCGCTGGTGCGTGGTGGGTGTCGCCTAGCGGCAAGGCGCCAGGTTGTGGCCCTGGAGACCGGGGGTTCGAATCCCCTCACCCACCCCAGGCCCTCGCCCAGCGGCCCACAGGTTGAGACCGAGGCGTAGCCGCCAGAAGCGAGGGACCGCGTGCAGCTGCTTCGTGTTCCGATCATCCTGGGGCTCGTGCTGGCGAGCGCAACGCTCGTGTTCGGCGCGTGCTCGGCAGGCGGCGGCGCCGAGGGCACGGTGCTTGCCGAGCGTCTGCTGCGGCTCGGCGAAGAGGCGGGCACCAAGCTCGAGGTGCGGGGCGGTGAGCTCCCGCCTGACCTGCGAACAGTCCTCAACCCCTCGGCGACCAAGGACACCCCCGCCGCCGAGCTGACCTCGATCCCCGTCTACCCCGGCGCCACGTTGCGCGGCTCGTTCCGCATGGAGCGGCCAGACGGCACGATCGCGTACTTCCTCCTCTACGACGCCGCGGCGAAGGCGGAAGAGGTCGAGCCTGCCCTCGCCAAGCTCGTGAACGAGTCGCCGTGGCAAACGGTGGGCGGGCAGTCCACGGACGCGGTCGCCGCGCTGCGCTTCCAGAACACCACCTCCGGCGATGTCTCCGGCACGGTCGCGATCCAGCCGGTCGCCGCCGGGGCCGACGCCAAGGCCCTGACGAGCATCATCTACATCGTCGAGGTGGAGCCGTCCACGCCGCCCAAGCCTCAGCCGTTCGCGCTGCCTGCCGCGCGCCCGATCCCCGCGGCGTTCCCCGCCGCCTTCGTGTTCGATGGCATGACCCCGATCGCCGTGCAGTGGGCGTCGGCGCCCCAGGGCACGCAGTACCAGCTTCGGCTGGTCACCAAGCAGTCCTCGCTCGACGTGACGGACCGGTACCGCGAGGTGTTCAAGCGCGAAGGCTGGACCATCGCTGCCGACGAGGCGCAGGGATTCGCCACCCAGCTCGAATTCGAGAAGGACGCGGGGGTCTCCCAGGCCTCCGTCTCCATCGACACCTTCGCCGAGGACTCCTCGTACACCGAGGTCGGCCTGCAGCTGCGACTGACCCGCTAGCCGCAGCGCGGCGGAGGGCCTCCGTCTGCGGACGCTCGCCAGCAGCGCCGCGGACGGACCGCGATCTCAGGTGGAGCCCGGTCAGGAACTCTGTGCGCCCTCTTAGGGGTTCGTCGCGCGTCGTCTCAGCGCGCCCCCCGATCGGTGCCCCGTTGACCCTCTCGATGATGACCCCAGACCGAGCAAGCACCAAGCGCCACGAGCAGGGATCCGCCGCGGCAGAGGCACTGGAGGCCACCCGATGAGTCTCATCATCAACACCAACGTCATGGCGATCAACGCTCAGCGCAACCTCGCGGGCACCAACCTCAAGCTCGGCCGGGCACTCGAGAAGCTGTCGAGCGGCCTGCGCATCAACCGCGCCGCCGACGACGCTGCCGGCCTGGCGATCAGCGAGAAGATGCGCAGCCAGATCCGAGGCATGCGCCAGGGCTCGCGCAACGCCCAGGACGGCATCTCGATGATCCAGACCGCTGAAGGCGCGATGTCCGAGGTGCACGAGCTGCTCCAGCGCATGCGCGAGCTGGCGGTCCAGGCCGGTAACAGCACGCTCTCGACCCAGGACCGCACCGCCATCGGCGCGGAGATCCAGTCCCTCAAGACTGAGATCGACAACATCGCGAACCGCGTGACCTTCAACGGCCTGAGCCTGCTAACGGGTTCACTGGCGACGTTGAACGCGGGCACCGGTACGGCCGCCGTCGGTACGGCCCTGACCACGGGCGCCACGGCCGTGATCTCCGCCGTCGACGTGACGTCGGCCTCGCCGGGCGCGACGTACACCCTGACGCGCGTGGGTGCGGCAGGCGCCGGTACGGCGCTGCGCCTGAGCAACAACCTCGACTCGGTCCTCGTCGATCTGACCGCGGACGCCACGATTGGCGCCGACGGCACGATGATCCTCAACTTCGCTGGTGGCGGCCACAACCTCCAGCTGTCGCTCTCCGGTGCCGCCGGCAAGACCGCCGCGAACGTCTACGACGACCTGAACGGCCTCACCGTCATCACGGCGGCAGGTTCGGGCGGCGCGACGTTCCGCGTGGGTGCCGACGTCGGCCAGGACATCAACGTCACGTTCACGGACATCCGCACCACGAACCTCGGTGGCGCGACCAAGATCTCCACGATTGTCACCAACGACCAGAACGTCTCGACGATTACGAAGGCGAACACGCTCCTCGGGTCGATCGACACGGCCGTCGTCGAGGTGTCGGCGCAGCGCGCCAAGCTCGGTGCCGCCCAGAACCAGATGGAGGCCGCCGTCAACAGCCTCGGCGTGGTCGTCGAGAACCTGAGCGCCTCCGAGTCCCGGATCCGGGATGCGGACATCGCCCAGGTGTCCTCCGAGCTCACGGCGCGCCAGATCATGCAGCAGGCCGGTGTGGCAGTGCTGTCGCAGGCCAACAGCTCCTCGCAGTCGGTGCTCCGACTCCTCCAGCAGTAAGCACATTCGTTCGCAATCGCTACTCGCGCTGGCGAGTAGGCCGCAGGGCCGGCCCGTACGGGCCGGCCCGTGGCGTGTCGCGGGCCGCGCCGGATCGAAGACGCAGGCTCCTCGTGCCGACAATGGCAGTGGAGGCCATGGATGGCTGAGATCGCGGTTGCACGAGGCACCGAGGCACAACGCCTCGCCAGCGTGGGCGCTGAGGCCCGCGGCGAGCCGCGCCGTGACCGCGAGCCGCCTCGACCCCGCTCCCAGCGCCGCAAGCCGTCGCCCGAGTTGGCGATCGCACTCGGCGCGGCCGTCACGATCGCGTACGAGGAGGGTGCCGATGGCACACCCCTCATTCGCGTCATTGACCACGAGCGCGGGGAAACGGTCGCGCTACTCACCCCCGAGGAACTCCGGCAACTCACTGCGGACACCGGCCTGCCGCCCGGCGCCCTCGTGCGTCTGAGCTCGTAGGAGACGGACAGATGGTCAACTCGGCAGGCTCAACCTCGAGCATCCCCCAGTTCGACAGCACCAACCGGATGTTCTTCGGTGGGATCGCGTCAGGCCTGGACACGTCCACGATCATCGATGCGCTCACCGCCGTCGCCTCGCGCCCGATCACGCTCGCGCAGCAGCGAGTGGCAGCCCTCCAGAACCGGCAGAAGGCGCTGAGCACGATCAACGGGAGTCTGCTCAACCTGGTGAACACGCTCGATGCGCTGCGCAAGCCCGAAACGGGGCGCGCGCGCACGGCGGCCCTCCTCGACACGGCGCAGTCCACCTACCTCGGCGTCAGCGCCTCCTCCGCGGCGGCGATCGGCAACTTCACGGTCGACGTGCTGGGCATTGCCACTGCAACGAAGGTCGCCAGCACGACCGCGATCGGCTCCCCCATCGCGGCAGGTGTGCCCCTCGACGAGGCGGGCCTGGGCGCGATCCCGACGGCCGGGACGTTCACGATCAACTCGACGACCTTCACGATCCCCGCGGCAAGCGCGACCAACATCGTGAGCAGCACAGCGGTCGGGGCAACGGTCAGCACGTCCACACCGCTGGCGAGCGCGGGACTGACGCTGGCGCCGACCTCGGGCAGTTTCGAGATCAACGGCACGTCGATTACTTACGACGCCACCGTCGATTCCCTCGCCCAGGTCATCTCACGCATCAACGCCTCGGCGGCGGGCGTGACCGCGAGCTTCGACACGGGCACCAGGCAGCTCACCCTGACGCGGACCGCGAACGGCCCCGACGCGATCACCCTCTCGAACACCAGCGGCAACTTCCTCGAGGCGATGAACCTCGTCGACGTCGCCAACGTCAAGACGGGGACGGAGACACTCGGGCAGGACCTGCCGACGCTCACCGACGTGGTCACCATGATCAACACGGCGGCGATCGGCGTGACCGCCTCGGTGGTCAATGACGCCGATGGCCGCCCCAACCTGCTCCAGCTGACCTCGGGAAGCCCGATCGCGCTCGGTGCGGGTGCCGACACGAGCAACTTCCTGGCCGCGACGCATCTGCTGGCGTCGCCGGGGACCACGACGCGCACCAGCGTGCGCAACCTCGGCACGGTGGCGCCGGGGGCCAACCTCGCTGCGGGCCGCCTGGCGACTGCCCTCACCCAGTCCACGGGCTCGTTCTCGATTAACGGGGTGGCGATCTCCTACGACGCCACGTCGGACTCGCTGAACGCGCTGATCTCGAGGATCAACCAGTCGGCCGCAGGGGTGACTGCCTCGTACGACGGGTACGCCGACAAGCTGCGGCTCACCAGCAACAAGACCGGCACCACCGCGATCTCGCTCGCGGACACCACGGGGAACTTCCTCGCGGCGACGGGGCTGCTGGCCGCGACCCAGGCCACGGGCACGAACGCCTCGTACCGGATCAACGGCGGCGCGACGCAGTACTCGACGATCAACGAGGTCACCGACGCGATGCCCGGTGTCACGCTCACGCTGAAGCAGACCACGCCCTCCGCGGTGGCAGTGCAGGTCACGGGCAACACCGGGGCGCTCGCCTCGCGCATCGAGGCCTTCGTGTCGCAGTTCAACAGCACGATGGGGCTCATCGGCACATCGACCAAGTTCAACGAGAAGGGCGAGAGTGGCAGTCTCCTCGGGGACAGCACGCTTCTCTCGCTGCAGGGCAAGCTCCGGACGATGGTCACCACGCCTGCCTCGGGCAACACGTCGGGCCTCAACTCGCTGGGCTCGATCGGTCTCAACTTCGGCGCGGTGGGCTCGGCGGCCGGCGCCGCGAACACGCTCACGTTCGACCGCTCCAAGTTCGAGACGGCGATGCAGAACGACCCCGAGGGTGTGATCCGGTTGCTGACTCGATTCACGGCGGCTGGCACGATGGACCCCGGCGGCACCGGGTCGGTCGCGAGCATCTCGGGGACCCCGACACTCCTCGGCGACTCCGGGAAGTTCACGGTCACCAGCGCCGCCAACGGCAACGTGACGGCGACCTTCACCCCGGACAACGGCGGCGTCGCGATCACGAAGACGGTCACGGTCTCGCCCGGCGAGGTGAACACGACCCTCATCGCGGGGATGACCCTGACCTTCAAGCCGGTGCTCGTCGACGGCACGGACACGCTGACCATCGCCAGCACCGAAGAGGGCTCGGCGAAGGCGCTCTACGAGTACGTCGAGCGCTACACGC
>CADEHD010000098.1 GCA_902827055.1 uncultured Chloroflexota bacterium
CGCTGGGACATCGCCAGGCCTCACGCCCGGACTCCTGGGCGGCCTCGGAGCAGCGGGCTCACCCACCGACTACCTGGCGCAACTCCAGGAGATTGACCCGACCCTGCGCGCGGCGGGTCCGGAGACCGTGCGGGGCGTCGCGACGACCCGCTACAGCGGCACGCTCGACCTCCGGCGGCTGATGGGCCAGAACGTACCGCCCGAGGACGCACGCCAGTTCGAGGCGATGATGCCCTTCATCGAGGCGTTCAAACTGCCGTACGACGTGTGGATCGACGGTGACGGCTTCCCGCGACGACTCGCGGCTGTGCTCGACTTTGGCTCGTTCGTCCCGGCCGGGACGCCGACCAGCGGGCCCACGCCTCGGTTGACGCTGACCTACGAGCTCTTCAACTTCGGCACACCGGACGCGATCGCGCTCCCGGCCGCCTCCGAGGTGACCTTGCTCGACCCGGCGGTGCTCGCCACCATCCAGTAGGAACGGCCTCCGCCCTCCGCCCGCCACCGGCCCCCGGTGGGCCGGACCTCCGACCGGGTGCGTCTCGCGGACCGCGCGTGCGCACGGGACGCGGCATTGCGACCGCGTGCGCGCCGCCACCCTGACTACATCTGCGGTACGACCTCGCGGTTGGGGCCGATCCCGCCGTACTAGACTGAACGTCCAAGACGCACCGGCACGATCCGGAAGCGAGCACTCGTGGCCCGCTGGAGACAACAACTGGGCCTGCTTGCGGTCGGCGTCCTCGGCGCGTTCGTGGGCATGGCTGTGCTCGCGGCGGTGCAACAGCCACCCGTCCCACTCAGCAGGGCCGAGGTCCGCGCCGTCGCGGAAACGGTGGTTGCGACTGCTGCGGCGCAGCCCGCCCGCTCCACGGCGGTGTTCCGGACGATCCTGCCGTCGCTCGTCCTCATCCGCACCGAGGGCAACCGCGAACGCGCCGAGGCCGAGGGCATCGGGAGCGGCGTCATCGTCAACGAAAACGGGACCATCCTGACCGCGCATCATGTAGTCGACGGCGCGCGTCGCATCGAGGTCACGTTCGCCGACGGCACCGAGTCCGACGCCCAGATCATCGATGCCACCGAGAACGACCTCGCGACGCTCCGCCCGGACGCGACGCCGGGCGTGATCGTCCCTGCGGTCCTCGCCGGTGGCGTGCAGATCGGTGACGAGGCGTTCGCCGTGGGGAACCCCTTCGGCCTCAGCGGCTCGTTCACCGCGGGCGTGGTGTCCGGCCTCAACCGGAGCATCCCCATCGAGCGCGGCGCGCGGCGCCTGACCGGCCTCATCCAGTTCGACGCCGCCGTGAATCCGGGCAACTCGGGCGGACCGTTGCTCAATCGTGACGGGCAGGTCGTCGGTATCGTGACCGCGCTCGCCAACCCCAGCGAGGATCGGGCATTTCTCGGGATCGGATTCGCCGTCCCCTTCACGGGCGGCGGCGGGGGTGGGCCGCCGCGGTAGGACGAACGCCACGCGCGACGGGTCCGTCACCAGGCAGGAGCAGGCAATCAACAGCGAACCACAGACCGGGGACCGCGCGCTCGAGCAGGTCCTGTACGAGATCAAGAAGGTCATCGTCGGGCAGGACGCGCTGCTCGAGCGCCTGCTCGTCGCCCTGCTCGCGCGCGGACACATCCTCGTCGAGGGCGTGCCGGGCCTCGCGAAGACGATGGCGATCAAGACGCTCGCAGGGGCCATCGGTGGCGAGTTCCGCCGCATCCAGTTCACGCCCGACCTCGTGCCCGCCGACCTCACCGGGACGCGCGTCTACAACCAGCAAACCGGGGAGTTCCAGACCTCGCTGGGCCCCGTGTTCACCAACCTCCTCCTGGCCGACGAGATCAATCGAGCGCCGGCGAAGGTGCAGAGCGCCCTGCTCGAGGTGATGCAGGAGCGCCAGGTCACGATCGCGCGGGAAACGTACCCCGTGCCGGACCCGTTCCTCGTCCTGGCCACGCAGAACCCGATCGAGTCCGAGGGGGTATACGCGCTACCCGAAGCGCAGCAGGACCGCTTCATGCTCAAGGTGCTCGTCGACTACCCGACGCCGACCGAGGAGTTCGTGATCGTCGAGCGCGTGACGGGACACCTGGAGCCCGCGCAGCAGGTCCTCGACGGGGCCACCCTCGTGGCGCTCCAGCGCCAGGCGGACGCGGTCTACGTCGACCCCGCGCTGATCGAGTACGCGGTCGGGCTGGTGCGTGCGACTCGCGACGCCGCCTCGGTGGGGCGTCCAGGCGTCGCGCCGCTGATCGAGGTCGGCGCGAGCCCGCGCGCATCGATCAACCTGATCCTCGGAGCGCGGGCCCTGGCCCTGGTGCGCGGCCGCGACTACGCCCTGGGCCACGATGTGCGCGACCTCGCCTTCGACGTCCTGCGCCATCGACTGGTGCTGTCGTACGAGGCGCTCGCCGATGGCGTCACCGCCGATGAGGTCCTCGAACAGCTCGTGCCGGCCATCGCCATCCCGCAGGCATCCCTGGTCGAGAACAACCGTGTCGCAGACAGCCGCAGTCGCCGCCCCGCTCACGCCTGAGCGCCTGCTCTTCCGCCTCGAGTGGCGCGTGCTGCGCCGCCTCGACGGATTGTTGCAGGGCGACTACCGCACGCACTTTCGCGGTGTGGGTGTCGACTTCGCGGACCTCCGCGAGTACCGGCCCGGCGACGATGCCCGGTACATCGACTGGAACGTCACGGCGCGTATGCAGACCCTGTACGTCCGCGAGTACCTCGAGGACCGCGAGCTCACGGCGTGGATGCTGCTCGACCGCTCGCCATCGATGGCGTTCGGCCCGGAGGGGCGCTCGAAGGGCATGGTGCTCGCGGAGCTGGTAACCGCGCTCAGCCGGCTGCTCACGAGGCAGGGCAACCGCGTCGGCGCGGTACTCTACGACAACGCCGTGCAGTCGATCATCCCGCCGGCCACCGGACGTCGTCACGTCCTCCGCCTCGCCCGGCAGGTCATGGCCCCCGTGCCGCCACAGACCCGACCGCGCGGCGAGTCCGCCACCAACCTCGCCGGGCTGTTGCAGGCCGGGATGGGCTTGGTGCGGCGGCGATCGCTCGTCTTTTTGGTCTCCGACTTCCTGAGCGAAGCCGGCTGGGACCGCCTCCTCCCGCAGCTCGGGCGGCGCCACGACGTGGTCGCGCTCCGCATCGTGGACCCGCTTGAGGAACGGCTCCCGGAGGCCGGGCTGGTCGTCTTCCAGGACGCCGAGACCGGCGAGCAGATGCTCGTCGACACCGCGGATCCCGCGCTCCGCAGGCGATTCGCCGCGGCGGCCGAGGCGCGCGATGAACGACTCCGTGTCACGTTCCGACGCGCCGGCGCCGACGCGTACACCGTGTCGACTGAGGACAACCTCGTGTCGGCACTCATTCGAATCACCGGGCAGCGCGGACGGCGCGGACACTGATGTTCACGTGGCCGGCCGCCCTGCTCGCGCTGCTGCTCGTACCGGCGCTCGCGTGGGCGTACCGAGCGCTGACGCGCCGAGCCTCGCGGGAGACCGCTGGCGCCCGCGCCCTCGTGCTCTCCGATGGCGCGACGGGAAAGCGGGCCGGACGGCACCGGCACATCCCCCCGACGCTCTACCTCGCGGCGATTACGTTGCTCCTCCTCGGGCTCTCGCGGCCGACTGTGCCTGTCTCGCTGCCGCGGCTCCAGGGCACCGTGATCCTGGCGTTCGACGTGTCCACGAGCATGATCGCCGACGACCTCGAGCCGACGCGCATGGAGGCGGCGAAGGCTGCGGCGCGCACGTTCATCGAGGATCAACCGCGGACCGTTCAGGTGGGTGTCGTGGCGTTCAGCGACACCGCCTTCGTCATCCAGCCGCCCTCGAACGTGCGCGCCGACCTCATCGCCGCGATCGACCGCCTCTCGCCGCAGGGCGGCACCTCAGTGAGCGAGGGCCTGTTCCGCTCGCTGGGTGCGATTACGGGGCGACCGCTGCAGATCGACGAGGGCGCGACACCCGAGGACTTGCTCGAGACGGACATCGGCTACTTCGGGTCGGCGGTCATCGTGATGCTCACCGACGGCGAACACACCTCGGCGTCGGACCCGCTGGCCGTTGCGCAACTCGCGGCGAACGCCGGCGTGCGAGTGTTCGCAGTCGGGCTGGGCGGCCCGCGCGGCACGACCATCGAGGTCGACGGCTTTCGCATCGCAACCGAGCTCAACGAACCACTGCTCAGCGAGATCGCCGACCTGACGAACGGTGAATACATCCGCGCCGAGACCGCGACCGAACTCGCGGCGGTCTACGACCGCATCGACCTCGGGCTCACGACACCGGGCGAGCGCCTCGAGGTGACCTCGTTGCTCTCGCTCGGCGCGCTAGTCCTGATCGTCACAGGTGCGCTGCTCTCGATCCGATGGTTCGGGAGGGTGCCCTGATGCTGTTCGCCTGGCCGGCACTCCTCGCCACACTGCTCGCTGGGCCACTCGTCGTGCTCGCCCTCTGGTACTTCCTGCGCCGCCGCCGGAGGTTCGCGGTGAGCTACGCCAGCCTCTCCTTGCTCCGCGAGGCCGTGCCGACTCCGTCCCCCTGGCGCCGACGCTTGCCGCTCGCGCTCTTCCTTCTCGCGCTCGCCAGCGTCGCGATGGCGACGGCCCGCCCGCATGCGGTCGTCGCCGTGCCCGTCAACCGCATGTCGATCATCCTCGCCATCGACGTGTCCCGGTCGATGTGCGCCACCGACGTCGATCCGAACCGGCTCACGGTCGCCCAGGAGGTGGCGCGGCAGTTCGTGAAGGACCAGGCGACGGGCGCGCGCGTGGGCATCGTGGCGTTCGCAGGAACCGCGCAGCTCGTTGTCCCAGCGAGCACCGACACGGATGCCGCGATCGAGGCGATCGATAGCTTCACGGCCGGCCGCGGGACGGCCATCGGGACGGCGATCCTCCGCTCGATTGACGCCGTGGCGGAGTCGAACCCGAACGTCGCGCGAAGCGGGCTCCCCCTCGAGGGCGGAGCCGCGCCGGCTCGCGAGCCAGGAACGCACGAGCCCGACATCGTGGTGTTGCTGACGGATGGCGCGACGACGCAGGGGGTGAACCCCCTCCAGGCGGCCGAGCAGGCAGCCGACCGCGGGCTTCGCGTGTACACGATCGGGTTCGGCACGGAGAACGCCGCGCCGCTGGTCTGCAGCCCTGAGCAACTCGGAAGCGACGTCTTCCGAGGCGGCTTTGGCTCCCCGGGTGCGTTCGGGGCGGACGCCGCGCGGAGCCGCCGGATCCTTGCGATCGACGAGCCCACGCTGCAGTCGATCGCGGACATGACCGGCGGGACCTATTTCCGCGCCCAGGACGCCGCCGAACTCGTCGAGGTGTTCCGTACCCTCCCGGGCGCCATCGCGCTGCAGGAGCAAGAGACCGAGGTGAGCTTCGCGTTCGCGGCGCTGGCTGCGCTGTTCACCGTCGCAGCCGTGGTCACTTCGCTCGCCCTGCGTCGGTGACGCGAGGCGGCGCCGCTGGCATCGGCGGGCGCGCCAGACTAGATTCGACGCTGGCGCTCGGGAGTGGATGGTGTCCGGTGGTGCCCGCGGTCTTCAAAACCGTAGTGGGGCTACGTGGTAGTCCCGGGTGGGTTCGACTCCCACGCACTCCCGCCAGCCGGCGTCCATCCAGATGGATGACAAACTCGTAAGAGCTCCATATGATCCCCCGTGCGGTGTGAGTGAGTCACGGAACCTGTTCCGGATCGCGTCTGTGTGGCCGCAGGCGCTTCGAGGGAATCTCCGTGCACAACAGCCGACCTGTTCAGGCCGGAGTGGCATCGCCACCGGCCGAATGCCTGCACTCTCCCCACGCGACTGATTGCGCGCACTCCTTCGCGGGTTGGCGGCAGGTGCAGACCCCCTTCCTGCTCCTCGATGCGGATCGCATCGAATCGAACGTCCTCGCCGTACAACGGGCGTTCGGACTGCTCAGCCCGCACATCTTCTACTCGATGAAGGCGAATCCTGAACCCATCGTGGTCGAGGTACTCGATCGCCTGGGCGCTGGCTTCGATGTCGCCTCGATCAACGAGGTGCGCCGGCTGCAGGCAGCGGGCGTCGCGGCGAACCGCGCGATCTTCAGCTCGCCGATCAAGGTCCCCGCGCACATCAGCGAGGCGTTCGCCCTCGGGGTCGATCGATTCGCGTTCGACAGCGAAACGGAACTCGACAAGCTGGCTCAACACGCGCCCGGCTCCCGGGTGATCCTGCGCCTCGAGGTGCCCGCCAAGGGCAGCCGCTGGCCGCTCGCCGGGAAATTCGGGGTCCCGAGCGACGAGGCGACCGCGCTACTGGTGCGCGCGGGCGAGCTCGGGTTGCGCCCCCACGGGGTGACCTTCCACGTGGGCTCGCAGTGCCTGCGCCCGGAGAGCTGGGCGGATGCCATCGAGATCTGTCGCGGCGTCTGGGCCGACGCTGCGGCTGCCGGCATCACGCTCGAGCTCCTCAATCTCGGGGGCGGCCTGCCGAAGCGCTACTCCGAGGACGTCCCCGACCTCGACACGATCGGCAGCCACGCCGTGCAGGCGATCATCGCCGCGAAGTTCGGGCCGGGCGTGCAGTACGCCATCGAGCCGGGGCGCTTCATCACCGCTGACGCCGGGTCGCTGACGGCCACCGTGATCGGGAAGGCCGTTCGCCACGGCAGGCCGTGGGTGTACGTCGATCTGTCGATCTACTCGGGGCTGCTCGAAGTGATCGGCGGCTGGGAGTACCCGGTCGTGACCGAGCGGGACGGCGCGCCGCGCCAGCTCACGACGCTGGCGGGACCGACGTGCGACAGCACGGATGTCCTCATGAAGGACATCGAGCTGCCGGACCTCGAGGTGGGAGACCGCATCACGCTGCTGCAGGCCGGTGCGTACACGGTGGGGTACCGGCACTACAACGGCTTCGACTTCCCAACGGTGCAGGTAACGGGCGCAGGCCGCCACGGTGCGGCGGACGCCACAGCCTCACGCCAACCAGCGCTGACCCAGTAGGGCCCGGTGCGGGGGGATCCAGTGCCTCAGGCGGTGTGTTCTTGCGGTGCTCGAGAGTCCTCGATCACCCGCCACGCCGCCTCGGCGCCGAGCGGCCGCGCGAAGTAGTACCCCTGCCCCAGCTCGCAGCCAAGGCGGCGCAGGCGCTGGGCCTGCGCCCACGTCTCGACACCCTCGGCGACGGTCTGCAGCCGGCGTACGCGCGCGATGCTGATGATCGCGGCCACCACCTCTTCGCCCTCCGAGGACTCCTCGAGGGCGTCCACGAACGACTTGTCGATCTTGAGGATGTCGACCGGCAGGCGCTGGAGGCTGCTCAGCGACGAATAGCCGGTGCCGAAGTCGTCGATGGCGAGCCGCACCCCCGTGGCCTTGAGCTCGCGGAGGCGGTCGACGGCCGCGTCCATGTCCTCGGCAAGGGCGCTCTCGGTGATCTCGAGCACGATCGTCGACGGCTCCACGTCAAACT
>CADEHD010000099.1 GCA_902827055.1 uncultured Chloroflexota bacterium
TAGGCTTCCATGACTGCTCCCTGGCCTCCGCGCTTCCATTCTGCCTCTGCCAGCCCCTTGCGGGCCTGTCAGTCTGGGGGGAGAAGCGGGGCATTCGTGCCCCGGCTGAGATTCACAGTGCCCTCCCGTAATGGCAGTGTCAAACAGAAAACGCCTGAGAAGTCGCAGAATCAGGGCGTCGAGGTTGCCCGATAGGTCAGGACGCGGTAGGGCTTCCACTGACCTGGGACGGCGGTTGCCTCGACGACGCCGACGAATCTACCGTCGATCCCGTAGGTGCGCGCCCTGATCCCGGGCGCGTGAACGTGGCGAATCGCGCCGGGGGGAGGGCGGATCGCGCCCCCCTGGCGCAGCGTCGCCACCGCCTCGCGACCCACGATGACGGCGTCGGCGTCGAGCAGGGCCACGTCGGGCGCGTATGCGATGAGCGACCACGCGCCGACCTCGAGTAACGCCACGACCCGCTCGAGGGGAATCGCGTCCTCGAGGCGGAACGGGCCCACCCTCGTCCGCGCGAGCGCCGCCACGTGCCCCCCGACGCCGAGCGCGGCGCCCAGGTCATGGGCGAGGGAGCGGACGTAGAAGCCCTTGCCACACTCGATATCGACATCCACATCGACTGTGGAGGCGCTGCGACGGACCTCGAGAAGTGTGAGGTTGTGCGCGACGACTGGCCGCGCCTCCAGCTCGAGGGGTGTGCCGGCGCGGGCTGCCGCGTACGCCGTCACTCCACCCCGCTTGATCGCACTGAACGCTGGTGGAGTCTGCGGGTGCACCCCCACGAACCTCGCGAGTGCAGCGGCGATGTCGGCGGGGCCGAGGTGTGACGTGTCGGCCGTGGCGACCACCTCGCCCTCCGCGTCGTACGTCGCCGTCTCGACGCCGTGCGTGATCGTCGTGCGGTAGCGCTTGCGCGCGTCGACCAGGCCATCGATGAAGCGCGTCGCGTCCCCGAAGGCCACTGGTAGCACGCCCGTGGCGAGGGGGTCGAGGGTGCCGGCGTGCCCCACGCGCTTGACGCCGATGGCGCGTCGCACATCACGCACCACGTCGAAGGACGTCATGCCCGAGGGCTTGGCGACGCTCAGGAAGCCCCGGACGGGGGTGCCGTGTGGCGCGGGGACGACCGCCATCGAGGTGGTCAGGCGCCCGGGTGGTCGGTGGTTGGGCCGTCGTCAGCCGGTAGCTCGTCGCGCGGCGGCGTGGTGGCCGCCACCTCGCGGAGGAGCGTCGCGATGCGATCGCCCTCCGCGATGGAGCGGTCGAGGATGAACTTCAGGTGGGGGATGCGTCGCATGTGGAGACGCCGCCCCAGCTCGCGGTGGATGAACGGCTCGGTGCGCTCGAGCGCCTCGTGGATCTCCTCGGCGTCGGCGCTGTCGTCCATGACGCTCACGAAGATGCGCGCCGACTGGAGGTCGGGCGAGGTCTCGACGCGGGTGATCGACAGCATCACGTCCGCGAGCGCCGGGTGCTTGACGTGGCGACTCAGCAGGTCGGCCACCTCGGCCTGGATCAGGTCGTCGACCTTGGGCATCCGACGGGTCATGGCGACCCCCCTCGATTCGGAGCAGGCAGTAGTCGGCCGAGTGGCCGCCTAGCGCACCTGCTCCATGTGGTAGGCGAGGATCTCGTCGCCCTCTTCGAAGTCCTGGAAGCCGTCCACCTGGATGCCGCACTCGAAGCCGGCCGTGACCTCGCGGACGTCATCGTTGAAGCGCTTGAGGCTGTCGATGCGGGACTGGTGGATGACCTGGCCCCGACGGACGATGCGAATGAGCGAGTTGCGATTGACCGACCCGTCGCGCACGTAGGAGCCCGCGATTGCCGCGCGGCGACCGAGGCGGAACACCTGGCGGACCTCGATGCGACCGTCCTCGCGCTCCTCGTAGATCGGCTTGAGGAGGCCCTGGACGGCGCGCTCCACGTCCTCCACGACGTCGTAGATGATCTTGTACGGGCGGATCTCGACGCCCTCGCCCTCGGCGAGTCTGACCGCGCCGGGCTCCGGATCGGTGTTGAAGGCGATGATCACGCCCTTCGACGCCGACGCGAGTTGCACGTCGGACTCGTTGACCGAGCCCACGGAGGCGTGGATGACGCGGACGTTGACCTCGTCGACGCTGAGGTCCTCGAGGGTGCGCGCGACGGGCTCGAGGGAGCCCTGGACGTCCACCTTGAGCACGATGTTGAACGCCTGCACCGCGCCGCGGCTGATCTCCCCGAAGAGGGAGTCGAGCGTGACGCCCGGGCGCTGGGCGACCCCGGCCTCCGCGTCGCGACGGCGCTGCTCGGCCTCGCGGCGCGCCTCGCGCTCCGTCTTGAAGGTGTTGAACCGCTCGCCAGCTGGCGGCACCTCGGAGAGCCCGAGCACCACGGCCGGCGCCGAGGGGCCCGCGACCTGGAGGCGGTTGCCGGCCGCGTCCTCCATCGCCTTGATCTTGCCGTAGGCCAGGCCGGCGAGGATGACGTCGCCAACGTGGAGCGTGCCCGTCTGCACCAGCATCGTGGCGACGACGCCGCGCTGGCGGTCCGTGCCGGACTCGATGACCACGCCCACCGCGTTCCGGTTCGGGTTGGCCTTCAGTTCCTGGAGGTCGGCCACCAGCTGCACGTTCTCCAGCAGCTCGCCGATGCCGTCGCCCTTGAGGGCCGAGATCGGGACGACCACCGTGTCGCCACCGAACTCCTCTGGGACGAGGCCGATCTCGGTGAGTTGCGTCTTCACGCGGTCCGGGTTCGAGTTTTCGGCGTCCATCTTGTTGAGGGCGATGACGAGGGGGACCCCGGCAGCGCGGACATGGTCGATCGCCTCGCGGGTCTGCGGCATCACGCCGTCGTTCGCCGCGACGACGACGATGGCGACATCGGTGACCTGGGCGCCGCGCGCCCGCATCTGCGAGAACGCCTCGTGACCGGGGGTGTCGATGAAGGTGATCGTACGGCCGTCCGGAGCGGTGGCCTGGTAGGCGCCGACGTGCTGCGTGATGCCGCCGGCCTCACCGGCGGCGACACGCGCGCGACGAATCGTGTCCAGGAGCGTCGTCTTGCCGTGGTCGACATGCCCGAGGACCGTGACGACGGGTGGCCGTGTGACGAGGTCAGCCCCCTCCTCGATGACGCGGACGGAGGTGGCGGCCGGGGACTCGGCCTCGTCGCTGCGGCCGGCAGCACTGGCCGCGGCCAGCGGCGTCTCCTCCTCGGCGTTGAAGCCGAGGTCGGTGGCGACAACGGCGGCGGAGTCGAAGTCGATGACCTGGTTGATCGTCGCCATCACGCCGCTCTTCATGAGCTCCTTGATGA
Source organism: uncultured Chloroflexota bacterium (assembly GCA_902827055.1). Classification (GTDB taxonomy): domain Bacteria; phylum Chloroflexota; class Dehalococcoidia; order UBA2979; family UBA2979; genus RBC038. The sequence goes on from CADEHD010000099.1 coordinate 3,304, forward strand.
CGTCGACGGGCGTGACGCCGAGGATCTCGGCGAGGTCCTTGACGACCACGGCCTGCGGAATGCGCACGCTCCGTACAGCGCTTTGAGTCATCGGCGGTGTCCTTCCCTGGCGCGGGGCTGTGCGGTCACAGCGCCGCTGGTAGTAGTCGTCCCGAGTACGCCTCGAGCGACTGGCGATCGTGTGGTGTGAGTGGCACGTTGAGTGCCCGCGCCAGTGCGCCAGTGCGGAGCGCGCGCTCCCAGCACTCGGCGCGATGGCAGAGGTAGGCGCCGCGACCGTGCGCGCGCCCGCTCTCGTCGACCGTTACGCGAGAGTCGCCTTCCGTGGCCGTGCGCACCAGGCGGACGAGCGTGCGCTTGGCCTGCGTCTCCCGACAGGAGACGCAGGTGCGCTCAGGCTGCTTGCGAGGGCGCAGCACCGCCATGGGCTACTCATCCTCGAATTCCGCGTCGTCGTCATCGGATTCGTCGAAGTCGACGCCGCCGTGCAGCTCCTCCAGCCCCTCCTCGATCTCGTCGTCGGAGACCTCGAAGCGACGGGTGCGCCGCTCGGGGCGAGCAGCGGTCGCGCCGCGCTCGGGGCCCACGGGACCGCCGCGGCCGCGCCGACCGCGCCGGCGTGCGGCCGGTCGAGCGCCGCGGTCATCCTCGATGTCGCGGTCGATGCGGAGCTCGTCGCCGAAGCGCAGACCGCCCGGTGCAGCAGTCGAAGCGGCGGGACGCGCGACCTCCGGGGCGGCGGGCGCCTCCTCGATGGCCGGCTCTTCCGTGGCGACGATCTCGGCGAGCACCTCTTCCTCGGGCGTGAGGTGGCGCTCCTCCTCGACGCGGCGCGGCGCCTCGGGTGGAGGCTGCGTGCCCGGGAGCCCGGGACGCGCGTATGCGGCCTGCGAGGGGGCGACCTGCTCGGGAGCGAGCGCGGTGGGCGGCAGGGATGGCAGGCCGGGCACCGGCGCGAGGGGCAGCGCCTCCATGTTCGGCTCCGGCGGCGGGTAGAGGTCCTCGCCACCCTGGATCAGGACGCTCTCGGCCTGCACCTCGATGCGTCGCCCGGTGAGTTTGGCCGCGAGGCGCGCGTTCTGCCCCTCCTTGCCGATGGCGAGGCTGAGCTGCCGGTCGGGCACCGCGAGGTGGGCCGTGTTGGTGGCCTTGTCGATGCGGACCGATACCACCTCGGCGGGGCTGAGGGCGTTGGCGACGAAGGCGAGTTCGTTCGGGTCCCAGCGGATGATGTCGATGCGCTCGCCGTTGAGCTCGTTGACGATGTTCTGGATGCGCGAGCCGCGCATGCCGACGCACGCCCCGATGGGGTCCACGCCGTGCTGACGAGAGATCACCGCGACCTTGCTGCGGTAGCCGGGGTCGCGGGAGATCGCCATGACCTCGACAACGCCGCGCGCCACCTCCGGGATCTCGAGCTCGAACAGCCGCCGGATCAGCTCCGGGTTGGAGCGCGACACGACGACCTGCGGGCCTCGGGAGGCGCGGTAGACCTCTTTCACGTAGACGCGGATGCGCTGCCCGACGCGGTAGTGCTCCGGGCGCACCTGCTCAGAGCCGGGGAGCACTGCCTCGGCGCGACCGAGGTCGATGATGACCTGGCGGTGCCCCTGCTCGACGCGGAGGACCGTGCCCGTGACGAGCTCGCCCTCTTTGCCCGTGAACTCGCCGAAGACCGCCTCGCGCTCCGCCTCGCGCAGTCGCTGGAGGACGACCTGCTTCGCCGTCTGGGCCGCGATGCGGCCCGTCTGAGGCGAATCGGCGACGGGCTCACGCACGATGTCCCCGACCTTGGCATCCGCGTAGCCCATCGCGCGGGCGCGCTCGGGCGAGACCTGGATCTCGTCGTCCTCGATCTCGTCATCGTCCATGACGGTGTAGTGCCGCCAGAGGTCGATGTTGCCGGTGCGGCGATCGATCTGGACCTCGAGCTCGGCCCACTGGAGTTCGTCCTTCTTGAGGGCGGAGGCCATGGCCGCTTCGACGGCACCGAAGACCGTGTCGGCGTCGAGGTTCTTCTCTGCGGAGAGCTGGGCGATCGCGATAACGAAGTCGTTGGCGGGCAGGTTCGTGTCCTTCGAGTGCTGGGTCCTGCGCGAAGCTGAGTGGTGGAGTCGAGGGCGCGCGCCCGCCATCGATCACCGGAGCGCCGTCGTCGCGAATGTGGGGGCGACGGGCAAGAAAAAACGTGCGCTCGACGCGCACGTTCCGTGGGTACGGAGCCGAGTGCGCTCGTAGTGTACCACGCTGGCGCCTCGGACAGGTTCACGCCGCCTCCGCAGGGCCGCTCGAGGCGGCCTGCAGCCCGATGCCGCGTCCCCCCTCGCGCGGGCGGAGCGAGGGAGGAGGGCGCGGGGGCGCCCCGGGCCGGACCCTCGGGAGCTGCGGCCCAGACTATACGCAATCGGCATCAACTGACGACAATCTGACTGTAGCGCGTCAGAAAGGGGCGCTCCGATGCCGATGGACGAACCCGTCATCGGGCAGCCCAGCGGCGCCACGGCGTCCGAACGCCTCACCGCGGACTCCGGCGAGGTCGAGACGCCGCCGCCCGCCGCGCCCCCCGCCACCTCTCCCCCGGACGCCGAGGTGTTTCGGCCCGGCGTCGCCCTCCAGGTGGCGTACGCCGGACCAACACGCGCACCCGCCTTCAACGCGGCCGTCGCTGGCGTTGACGCCGACGGCATCGCCATCGACCTCGGGCGCAAGGCGAGCTCGCAGCCGGCGCCTGGCTCAGGTGAGCCCGTGGTCCTCGTGGTCCGGAGCAAACAGCAGCTGCAGGCGTTCGACTGTGAAGTGACGGGCATCGAGGAGTCGCGCTCGCTCATGCTCGTGACCCCGCCCGTCGAGGCGCGGCGTCCGGAGCGACGGATGGCGACGCGCGTCGTCGTCGGGGTGCCGCTGCGGTCCGGTGTGTGGCTCGATCCCCGGGGGGGCGAGTTCCCGATCCACGGCGGGACCGTCATCGATGTCAGTGTGGGCGGACTCCAGCTGCGCTCGCTCCAGTACGTCGGCCTCGCCTCGATCGTGCGGCTGGCGTTCGTGCTGCATCCCGCCGAGCGCCCCGTGCACGTCCAGGGGATGGTCGTCGGCTGCGCGGACGAAGATCGCTCGACGGCGCTCCGAGTCCACGTTCAGTTCCTCGAGATGCCGGAAGACAGCCGCGAGCAGGTCGCGCGGTACGTGCAGCGGGTCTCCGCACGCGCGCGGAAGACCGCCTAGACCGCCTTCGCCCCCGCGAGCTGCGCCGCGACGGCCTCGACTGCCTGCGAGCGCGGGAGTTTCGCAGCCTCCGCGCCACGCGGCTGCACCTCGACGAGCGCTTCCTTGAGGTTCCTGCTCGACACCGTGACGCGGAGGGGCAGGCCGATGAGGTCGGCGTCGTTGAACTTGACGCCCGCTGACTCGTCGCGGTCGTCGTAGAGGACCTCGACGCCCGCGGCGCGCAGTTCCTCGTAGAGGGCGTCGGCGTCGGTGGCGACGGCGGGGTCGCGGCTGGCGCCGAGGGCCACGAGGTGCACCTCGTAGGGCGCGATCGCGGCCGGCCAGCGGATGCCGGAGTCGTCGTGGTTCGCCTCGACGGCGGCGGCGACGATGCGGTCCACGCCGATGCCGTAGCAACCCATGATGGGGGTGCGTCGCGTCCCGTCTTCAGCGAGCAGGTTCACCTCGAAGGCCTGCGTGTAGATGGTGCCGAGGCGGAAGACGTGGCCCATCTCGATGCCGCGCCGCTCCTCGAGCGTGCCGCCGGTGCCGTCGGGCCCGGCACAGCGCGCGCAGCGGTGGCCGTGCTTGCCGAGCGCGATGTCGGCGACGATCTCCGGCTCCCAGTCGCGGCCCACGTTGACGTTGCGCAGGTGGACCCCCTCGCGGTTCGCGCCTGCGACGAGGTTGGGCGAGTCCATGATCGAGGTGTCGGCGGCGACGGGGAAGCGGCGCCCGAGGCCGATGGGGGAGGCGTAGCCGGGGACCGCGCCGAGGTCGCGCGCTCGCGCCTCGGTCATGGGGGTCAGCTCGCGGCCGCCGAGGGCGTTCGAGAGCTTCACCTCGTTGACGTCGAGGTCGCCGCGAATGACGGCGAACACCGCCTCGGGCGGGTCGGTGGGCCCGTGCGGGTCGGTGGCTGAGAGCAGGACCGCCTTCGCGGTGCGCG
>CADEHD010000100.1 GCA_902827055.1 uncultured Chloroflexota bacterium
ACGTCCAGCGCGTCCTCTACACGCAGTACTTCGCCGAGGGCGGGTTCGCCCTGCATCTCAACTACTGGCAGCCGGCCTCGGTGTTCGGTAGCACCGAGACCAGCCACGGCTGCTTGGGACTCCCGCTCGAGGATGCGCAGTTCCTCTGGATGTTCGCGCAGTCGGGGAGGCGCGTGCTCGTGCGCGAGTCGGGCGGTCCGCAGCCGACGGTACCGCCTCCAGCTCCGACGCCCCTCCCGGTCGCGACACCCCTCGCGTCGGCCACGCCAGAGCCGACCACGCCCGGCGCCGGCGTCCGGGTCGTTGCGGTCCAGGGTGGGGCACGTGGGGCCTCCGCCGTGCTCGCCGCGCGCGCTGCGCCGTCGGCGGCCTGCACGCTGACCTTCGCCGCCGCCGACGGCGCGCGCCTCGAGTGGGCGGGCCTCGGGAGCCGCGTCGCCGACTCGGCTGGCTGGCTCGAGTGGAAGTGGGTCGTGGGCCCCGAGGCGCCGCCGGGCGCGGGGCGCCTCACCGTCACGTGCGCGAGCGGAGCCGACTCGGTGGAGTTCGTGATCCGCTAGCCAGAGCGCGCCTCTTATCAGCGGCATGCCCAGGGCCTAGGCTTCGCTTCGTGACATTCGCCTCGTGACGTAGGTGAGGAGGCTGCCGGTGGGCAAGCTCGAGGGCAAGGTCGCGATCGTGACGGGAGCGAGCCGCGGCATCGGCCAGGGCATCGCCGAGCTCTTCGCGAGCGAGGGGGCACGCGTCATCTGTGCAGCCCGGACGCTGCACGAGGGCGATCACATGCTCGCGGGGTCGCTCGACCGAACCGTCACCCGGATCCGCGAGGCGGGAGGCGACGCCACGGCCGTGACTGTCGACGTATCCGACGAAGCGAGCTGCTATCAGCTCGTCGAGGTGGCGCGGCAAACCTACGGGCCAGTCGACGTGCTCGTGAACAACGCCGCGCTCAACTACTACATCCCGGTCGTCGACTACCCGACGGCGCGGTGGTTGCGAGGCTTCTCCGTGAACCTCCACGGCCCGTTCATGCTCTCGAAGGCGGTGCTCCCGGACATGCTCGCGCGGCGGAGCGGCTCGATCGTGAGCATCTCCTCGGTGGCGGCCATTGGACCCGGTCGCGGCCCCTACGAGGGCAACCAGGCGCGGCCCGGCGGCACGATGTACGGCGCGTCGAAGGCTGCCCTCGAGCGGTTCACCCAGGGTCTCGCTCAGGAGGTGTACGACCACGGGGTGACCGTTGCCTGCGTCTCCCCGGGCGTGGGCGTCGCGACCGAGGGGACGGTGCACTTCGGGATCAGCAAGAGCCTCGATGATCCCGATCGCGAGCCGATGTCGATGATGACGCGCGCGGTATTGCTGCTCGCCACCGAACCGCTCGACCGCGTGACGGGCCGCGTCACCTACAGCCAGCAGATCCTGCAGGAGTTCGGCTGGATCGAGGCGGGGCAGGGCCTGGGCGTCGACCGGCGCGGCTCCGGCTACTCCGAAATCTAGGAGGTCCAGCGGTGCAGGACTCCGACGTGCACGAGGCTCGTCCCATCGTCACTGTCGAGTGGTTGGCGGGCCACCTCGAGGACCCGGAGGTCGTGGTCCTCGAGGTCTCCTCGACGGAGCTCGCGGAATCGCGCTACGCGCGCGCCGGTCACATCCCGGGCGCGTCGTTCGCGTGGTGGAAGGACCTCTGCTGGCACGAGTCGGATCGCGAATTCCCGACGCCCGAGGTCATGGCCGCCCGGCTCCGCGCCCTCGGCGTTTCCGAGGGTTCGCGTCTCGTGCTCGTGGGCGACCCCATCCAGTTCGCCACATACGCGTTCTGGGTGCTGACGCTCACGGGACTCGATCACGGCGCCGTCGTTCTCGATGGCGGGCGGCGGCTGTGGGAACAGCGGGGCCTGCCGCTCGTCGAGGACCCCGTGCCGACCGTGGCACCCGGCGACATTCAGCCGCGCGCGGCCTCGGATACGTCGCGCGTGGGTCGCGACGACGTGCTGGCCCACCTACAGGACCCGGCGCGCGTCCTGCTCGACATGCGTACCGACGAGGAGTACTCGGGTGAGCGCGTGTCGCCCCGCTCGATGATGGCCACCGACCACGGCGCGGAGCGCAAGGGGCGCATTCCCGGCGCGCGCCACCTCTACTTCGAGCGCCTGCTGGCGGACGACGGCGCGTTCCTGCCGTCGAGCGCGATCTCGGCACAGTTCGCCTCGGTCGGCGTGAGCCCCGGGGACGATCTGGTGGCGTATTGCCGGTTGTCGCATCGCGCGACACTCGGCTGGTTCGCCGCGACGCGACTCGCGGGATGGCCGGGCGTGCGTGTCTACGACGGCTCATGGACCGAGTGGGGTTCGATCGTCGGGTTCCCCATCGAGCGCTGACGGGCGGCGCTCGGCGAGCGCGCTCAGCCGGGCGTTTCCACCCCGGTCCGCCTCGCGACCACCACCACGCGGTGCGAGTAGTCGTAGCCATCGAAGTAGCCGCCGCACGTGATCAGGGTCGTGATTTCGCCGTCGACGGGCGCGAGGACCTGGCGCATGTCCAGGCTCGCGAGTGGCACCATCTCGTTGGTGAGCACGGCGTAGTGCAGCAGGGTGCCGTCCTGGAGACGGATGAGCACCTCGTCATCCGGCTGGAGTCGATGGAGCCCCGCGAAGACTGCCGGACCGTGCCGGATGTAGTCGACGTGCGCTGAGAAGACGGCATTGCCTCCCATACCCGGCTTCGCCGTGAAGTCGTACCACGCGACCTGGTACGGGTTGTACGGGAGGTCCATGTAGCCGTTGCGTACGTTCATCGGGACCAGCGGTGCGCCCGCGACGCGGATCGATGGCATCGAGATGCTGAGCACCGGCGCCTCGAAGGTTGGGAGGGGCTCCGGCGTGGGGAGCGGTGTCGGCGCTGGAGTGGGTTCGCTACGCGGCTCGGCAGGAGGGCCTGCCGCCGGGATGGGGCTGGTTGTCTGCGCCGTCGTGTCCGCCGTGCGTGCCACGCGTGTCGTGAGGTCGCGCGCCGCCTCGCCGCTGGCGCACGCGGCCATGGCGCACGCCGCGGCGAGCACGAGGATCGACAGCCCAGAGCGTTGCATGTTCAGGGAGATCACCTGCTTCACGACCCACCTGGGGCGGGCTCAGGCCGACGCGTTTCGTGGGCGACGCGCGTCCGTCGCGAGGTACTTCCGGGGAGGAGGGCGCTGCAAGCGTTCCGCAGGATACCAGCCGACGGCCGATTCGTACCTGCACCACGAGGAGCTCGTCGATGCTCACAACGCGCGGTGTTCCGAGTCGGGGCAGTCCGCTGGCGGTCGTCGCGGAGACAGGCGATGCTCGCGACACCGATGTGCCGCGGGAAGTGCGAGGGCAGGCCGTGGCGGAACGTCACCGCTACCGATGGATGATGCTGGCGCTGCTGTGCCTCGGGTACGGGTCGTTCGGCCTCGTGAGTGCGTCCCTGGCGCCGCTGCTGTCGCCCATCCTCAGCGACACGGGCATGACGCGCAGCCAGATGGGGATCGTCCTCGGATCGTGGCAGTTCGTGTACCTCGTGATGGCGGTCCCGGTCGGGATGCTGGTGGATCGCTTCGGACTGCGGCTGACGATGTTCGCTGGCATCGCGTTGGTCGCGCTCTCCGAGGTGCTGCGAGCCGGCGCCGGTGGCTATGCCACGATGCTCACGGCCGTCATGGTGTTCGGCCTCGGTGGGCCGTTCATCTCAGTGGGTGCGCCGAAGCTCGCCGCGACGTGGTTCCACCGTGACGAGGCGGGGCTCGCTCTCGGCGTGTACACCGTCTCCCCCTCCGTCGGCAGCATGATCGCCACCTCGACGGCGAACAGCCTGCTGATGCCACTTACCGGCGACAGCTGGCGGATGACGTTGCTTATCTTCGCCGCCGTGGCGCTCGCGGCCGCCCTCGCGTGGGGGCTCTTCTCGAGGGACTCGCCGATCGCGCCCGTGCCCGTGCAGGGGAGCCGAGCTCCGGGCGTCGTCGAGGGCTTTCGCCGGCTCGCGAGGATCCGGGTGATGCAGGTGGTACTCCTGATGGCGGTCGGTTGCTTCCTCTTCAACCACAGCATCACCAACTGGCTGCCGGAGATCCTGCGCAGCCGCTCGATGTCCGCCAGCGAGGCGGGTTTCTGGGCGTCGGTTCCGACGCTCGTCGCCATCGGGGGCGCGCTGGTTGTGCCGCGCTACACCTCGGAGCGATGGCTGGCGTGGGTGCAGGTCTCGGTGTTCGCGCTGTGGGCCTGCGGCGCCCTGTTGCTGGCAGTGGGTGAGGGCGTACTGCTCTACGTCGGTCTGGTCTGCATCGGGATCGGCCGAGGTGCGGCCACACCGCTGCTGATGCTCACCCTGCTCCGCTCGAGTGCCATCGGTCCGCTGCTCATGGGCGCCGCGGGCGGCCTCTTCTTCACCGCGGGCGAGGTGGGTGGCGTCCTCGGCCCGACGCTCACGGGCTTTCTCGCGGATTGGACCGGCTCGTACGCCCTCGGTCTGCAGGCACTCGCGGCAGTGAGCGTGGTGCTTGCCGGGCTCGCGCTCCTGCTCGGCATCGAGCTTCGCCGCACGGCGGTCTCGGGGCGCGCGACCGAGGCGTGATCGATCCTGATCCAGGTCGTGCCGGTGCGGGCGGTTACGTCCCGCAGCGAGCGTAGAACGGTGTGGCCTCGGGAAGGGTGGCCGGGAACGCGGCGTTTGCCTGCGCCGGCGCGCCCACGATGAACAGCGCCCACTGGCCGCCCCGGAGGACGCCAATGACCTCGGCACGGCACCCGGCGGTACCGAGGCCCGCGACAATGTCGCTACCGGACGCCGCGGCCGGGGTCACGAGGAGCCCGCTCGCGCCCGCCGGCGGGATCGATCCGAACGCGACGCTGCGGCGCGTGCCGTACAGCGACTGGAGTGCCTGACGGTCTTCCTCGCTGGGTGTGGTGACGCAGCTCGCGAGGACGTTCGGGTTGAAGCTCGCGAACATGAGGTCGTTCGGCGTCGTGCTGTGGCCCAGCCCCAGCGCGTGTCCGAGCTCGTGGTGGATTACGGCGCGGAGGCATTGCCTTGGGATCTCCAGGGCGTAGCGCACACTGAGGGTCAGGTCTGCCTCGACGAAGGTCTTCTCCGCTCCGCCCAGGGTCGTCCGCCAGCGGCCGACCGTCGCGGCGGCGCGATTCGAGTCGGTCACGTTGAGGTCCTGGCTCCATCCCACCTCGTTGCGGAAGTTGCCGAAGACCTGCGCGTCCGGACAGTCGCCCGAGATCTGCACGGTGATGCCCGCGTCCTGGCGGCTCCAGGTCGCCGCGGCCTCCGCGATCATCGCGCGGAAGTCGGCGTCCGCGAGGCCTGCCGGCCGCCCGACCGGCGCAATGCAGAAGGTCACCGTGCCGCCGACCCATCGTGCCGGGGGAGGACCGCAGCCAACGCTGCCCGTCGTCGCGTTGTCGCAGTCCGAGAAGAACCCGATCTGCTCCGGGGCCACCTCGCGCACGGTGGTGGTGGGGGCGATCGTTGCGGACAGGACTCGCGTCGGTGGCGCTCCGCGGTCGAGGACCAGGGCCAGTCCGACCACGGCCAGTGCGAGCAGCAGCCTCGAGAGCTTCGATCCGTTCATGGGGCATCCTTACGCAACACGTGCCGGGCCGCATTCCCTCGCGGTCCGAGGTCGTTTTCGCCGCCAGTGGGTGGTGGCGCTCACGCCATCCGGATCAGCACCTTGCCCGTCGTGCGGCCGGCCGCCATCTCCTCGAGGGCGTCCGGCACGCCCTCGAGGGGCCACGTGTTGCCGATGTGCGGCACAAGCTGCCCCGCGCGATGGAGGGCGAACAGGTCGGACATGCGCGCGGTGTACTCGGCCTGGTCACGCAGGTAGTCGCCGAGTCCGGGCCGCGTGAAGGAGATCGACCCTGCGCGCTGCAGGAGCGTCGTATCGAGGGTGGTCACGGGGCCGGAGGCCGCACCGTACAGGACGCACGTCCCGCGTCGGCGCGTAGCCGCGATCGACTGCTCGATCGTGGCGGCGCCGACCGCGTCGTACACCACGTCGGCGCCTGCGCCGCCAGTCGCCTCGTGCACGGCCTCGAGGACGTCACGTTCGCCTCGATTGATGACGACCTGCGCGCCCAGCGTCCGGGCGAGCGCCACCTTGTCCTCGCTTCCCACTGTCGCGATCACGCGCGCGCCTCGCGCGACGGCGATCTGCACCAGGAGGTGCCCGACGCCCCCGGCTGCGGCGTAGATGAGGCAGGTGTGGCCCGCGCCCAGCGCGAAGCTGTCATTCGCGAGGTAGTGCGCCGTGGCCCCCTGCACCATGAGGGCGACAGCCACGTCGTCGGTGATGTCGTCGGGAATCGGGACGGCGCGCCATGCTGGAACGGCAGCGACCGTGGCGAATGCGCCAGGGACGGGGTGCCAGTAGACAACTCGCGTGCCGACCGCGATGCCCTCGACGTCTGGTCCGAGCGCGGCCACTACGCCGGCCGCCTCGACGCCGGGGACGAACGGCGGCTCGGTCCGCGGAGCTGCCCCCGTGACCATGCCGACGTCGGCGAAGTTCACCCCTGCCACCGAGGTGCGGACGAGGATCTCGCCGGTTCGCGGCTCCGGTGTCGACACCTCCTCGACGCGTACGGCGTCGACGGGGCCAAAGGCACGGACGACTGCCGCACGCACGTTCGCCGACCCTCCCAGCGAGCTCGGTGTGAGCCGCCAGTCGAGTCTAGCCGGTGGTTCGTGGCCTGCGGTCGGACGGCGAGCGCGGGGGCGGCGCTGGCGGGGCGCGTCGTCGCTCCGGACTCGACGTTGCGGAGCGAGGGACGGGGGTGCTCGCGCTCCACGTCCCTCGCCCTGACTCGAACAAGGCCGGCACCGCTCGAGCGGTACTGCTAGGGCCGCACCACTAGGCCGGCACCGCAGCCGCGATCGGCGGGACCGCGAGGTGCCACTCGGTGAGCCGCTGATACGCGTCGCCTACCTGGAACACGGTGGCCTCCGCGAAGGGCTTGCCGATGATCTGCATCGAGAGCGGCAGCGTGTTGCTGCTGAATCCCACGGGGACAGCCATCGCTGGCAGCCCCGTCAGGTTCCACTGGCCGGTGAAGCTCGGCCCTGCGAGCTGCTTCGACGGACTCATGTCGGCGCGCTTTGGCGCCGGCGAGGGCGATGTCGGCGTGATGAGGACATCGAGGTCCGCCATCACCTCGGCCACCTTCGCCTTGAAGTACGAGCGGAACCGCTGCGCCTGGACGTAGTCGACCGCGCCGAGCAACGCGCCCCGCGTCAGCACCTCGGCGGTGTAGCGGCCGTACACGTCGTAGCGGCTCCCGAGGTCGGGGCGGTGATAGGCGAACGCCTCGCCGTACATGATGATCTGGTTCGCGTCCTTGGCTTCGCCTCCATACGGGAGATCCACCTCGGTGACCACGGCGCCCGCGCCCTCGAGCTGTTTCACGGC